>DAIDIH010000340.1 GCA_027459465.1 Bryobacterales bacterium
CCCTCGCCGAAGGCGGCGCCATCCGCGCCGCCGGCTCCACCCTCCGCATCGAAAACGCCCGCGCCATCACCCTCCTCCTCGCCGCCAATACCGGCTTCCAGGGCTTTGATCGCAGCCCCGCCGGCTCAGCCGCCTCCATCGCCGAAGCCTGCCGCCGCCAGACCGAATCCGCCGCCCGCAAGTCCTACTCGGAACTCCGCGCCGCCCACATCGCCAATTACCAGCCCCTCTTCCACCGCGTCGCCCTCGAACTCCCGCAAACCGGGTCCTCCACTCTTCCCACCGGCGAACGCCTGCATAACTTCCCCGAAAGCCCCGACCCGGACCTCGTCGCTCTCTACTTCCAATACGGCCGCTACTTACTCCTCTCCAGTTCCCGCCCCGGCACCCAGCCCGCCAACTTACAAGGCATCTGGAATGAACTGATGCGTCCGCCCTGGAGTTCGAACTGGACCACCAATATCAACACCCAGATGAATTACTGGCACGCCGAAACCTGCAACTTACCCGAATGCCACTTACCCCTGTTCGATCTCATCGAAGGCCTGAGCAGGAACGGCGCCAAAACCGCCCAAATCAACTACGGCTGCCGCGGCTGGGTCTCGCATCATAACGCCGACCTCTGGCGCCAGTCCGCGCCCGTCGGAGACTACGGCCACGGCTCGCCCACCTGGGCCAACTGGACCATGAGCGGCCCCTGGCTCTGCGCCCACTTGTGGGCACACTACGCCTTCAGCGGCAACACCGGCTTCCTCCGCGCCACAGCCTATCCCTTGATGAAATCCTCGGCCGAGTTCTATCTCGACTGGCTCATCGAGCGTAAGGACGGACACCTCACCACCTGCCCCTCCGAATCCACCGAAAACAACTTCCTCGCCCCCGACGGCCGCGTCGCCGAAACCAGCGATGGCTGCACCATGGACATGGCTCTCATCTCCGAACTCTTCTCCCACTGCATCGACGCCGCCCGCATCCTCGGCCTCGATTCCGAGTTCTCCGCCCGCCTCGCCTCCGCCCGCGCCCGCCTCATCCCCTACCAAATCGGCCGCTTCGGCCAGCTCCAGGAATGGTCGCACGACTTTGAAGAAAGCACCCCCGGCCAGCGCCACATGTCGCACCTGTACCCGCTCTACCCCGGCGGCGAATTCACCTCCCGCCGCAATCAGAAGTTCTGGCACGCCTCGCGCATCTCCCTCGACCGCCGCCTCGCCGCCGGCGGCGCCTACACCGGTTGGAGCCGCGCCTGGGCCATCTGCTTCTGGGCCCGCCTCCTCGACGCCGAAAAAGCCTGGGAGTCCGTCCGCCTCCTGCTCCAGCACTCCACCGGACCCAACTTATTCGACACCCACCCCGCCGGCAAATCCTGGATCTTCCAAATCGACGGCAACTTCGGCGCCACCGCCGCTATCGCCGAAATGCTCCTCCAAAGCCACGACGGCGGCATCGACTTTCTCCCCGCCCTCCCGCACGCCTGGCACACCGGCCGCGTGAAAGGTCTCCGCGCCCGCGGCGGCCTCACCATCGACCTCGCCTGGGCCGGCGGCAAAGCCACCACCGCTACCCTCCGCCCCACCCTCGCCCGCCAACACCTCCTCCGTCCCGCCCCCGGCACCCGCATCGCCTCGCTCCGCACCACCCGCGGCCGCGCCATCCCCTTCGAACCAACCCCGGAAGGCGCCATCCGCGTCCATCTCACGCCCGGCGAAACCTACCGAGTTACCTTCGCCTGACCAAGCCCGCTCCTGCTAGTCTGTCTACGCGCCCCATCCCGAGCCCCAGCTCGAAGCCACTCCCTCCCTCCATCGTGCGGGATCTCATGTGCGAGCTTAGTGACGAAGACGTCCGCTGGAAGCCCTCCCCGGACCGTTTCTCCGTCGCCGAAGTCCTGGCGCACCTCTCCCACTCCGAAGCCCACTGCTACCGCGCCCGGCCTGCCCTCGCCCCGGATGCGTACATTGTCAAAACTGTCGGGAATTTGCAGCACAGAAAGACAAAGGTTCTATAGTTCTTTCACCCTTTCGAGCGCCTCCAGCCACTCGCGAAAGTGCGGGCATTGAGTTCGCATCGCCGCTACTCCAACCTTGGCGGCCGCCTGAGTGCCCTCGATCACTTTGCGGTAGCCGGGATAGACCGCGATTACGCGTTTCGACGGCGCAGTAGCAGGGCTATCGTTGATGTCTTCCGGTGTCGCAAACCCGTCCCGGATCCGCTGAAATTCCCGGGCGAGGTGGCCTTGGTTGATCCCCATCGCGAACGCCGTTGGGTCGCTAAACAGCAGCCCCTCGTATTCATGGAGCTGCAGATAAGGAATGAACCGGAGATCCGGCCTGAGCTCCGGAACGCGCTCGCAGATATCTCTTTTGAACGCCGCCTCAATCTGCCGGACCCGCTCCTGATTCGAAAGCTGACCCGGTGGCGGACTCCCGGGAAATCCAGGCCCGAGGCCGTACAGGTCTACCATCGTTGTGCAGTACGGCTTTCGTTCCTGCTTCAGGAGCATCACCACGTCATGGCTCACGCGATCATAGCTGACCGTTCCGCCCTTATGGCCCGGCCGTCCAACCAGGACAGGCGTTAGATTGATGTCCTTATTCCAAAACTCCCGAGCAAGGACATTCCCGACAAACGCCGCTTCAGTCTGCCCCTCTACCACCACATTGACGCGTATCACCGCGCAGAATCTTCGCCGTTGGGAGTCAACAGGGGAGTCCGTTCATCCGTAGGGCGAGCGCCCAGGACATTCTTCTGCCATAGGTCGCCCAACGAGTACTCCTGCAGCCACTCCGAGAGCTCGTCGGACCGAAGTCTGCGAAACTGCGATTGCCCGCCGGTGCGTTCAACCACAATCACGTCCTCGGGTGTGAACTCGCTGAGCAACGGCGCCGACTGCGTTGAAATGATCGCCTGGTGACTAAGATACCCACGGCTCGTACCGGCGAACTGTCGGAACAGATTTCCGAGAAGCGTTAACGCGTATGGGTGCAGCCCGAGTTCGGGCTCATCGAATAGCATCGTAGGCGGAGGACTCGGCTGCAGGAGCGCGGTGGCAAGACAGATGAACCGCAAGGTCCCGTCGGAAAGCTGGTTCGCCCGGAACGGGTAATCCGAGTCCCGCTGCCGCCACTCCAGTTGGATCATTTCCTCATTGGCGGGCATCGGCCGCAGATGAAAGTCATCGAAAAACGGAGCGGCGAGCCGAACGGCATCGCGGATGCGCGCATAGTGCGCCGGAGACGTGCTCGCGATGCGATAGAGAAACGGCGCGAGATTGTCCGCATTGAACCGAAGCGCGACATTGTCATTGATGGCCCGCGGGCGCCGCACACCGGCATTGAAACTCGTGTCGTGAAAGTGATACACGACCCAACTGCTGATGGCATCGAAAACGTAGTATGGGACGCCTCGCCGTGCCCCCGAAAAGCCCTCCTCGTCTTTGTGATCCTTCAGCCTCGCTTCTGCGTGCCCGGAGCCGAACGAACGGCGATCGGGACCAAAATTGCCTTGAAAATACGTCTGCTCATCCGCAAATACGAAGCGACCGTCATTTGTCGGCACGAGGGAAAATTCATAACCGTTCTTCCCGAAAAAGACCTTCCCCTCAAGCCGCGAGGTTTCCTTCGGCCCCATAAAAAGGCAGGAGTCAGCGCCACCCTCGACCGCGACCGCAGTTTGAAGTCGCTGGTGAATCAGCTCATGAAGAAGTCGAAAAAAACCAACGAAATTGCTCTTCCCGGCGCCATTCGCCCCAATAAGGACGTTCAGCCCGCCGAGCTCAAAGTCCCGCAACAACTTGATCGACTTGTAGCCCCCGATGGTCAACCTTTTCAGGACGTCGGCCATGATGCTTCAATACTACCCTAGCGGCCAACCAATCGACTTCGGAGAGGTTCCGTTTCCCCCTCACCACACCCGCACCGTGCCCCCCTCAAACGCCCCCACCATCGCCACCCGCGCCCAGCTCACCCCCACCAAAACCTACCGCCTCACCCTCGCCCGACCACCCGACACCCTCAACCCGTAGCTACGCCCTGCCAGACCGTGCGTCGCTCCGCAAGTTAGATTCAACTTATGGCTCGCGTCACAGAAATCGGAACTCTGATCGACCGTGAGCCGGCGATCCGCGGTGGGCGGCCCAAGATTGCCGGGACCGGGGTAACCGTAATGCGGATCGCGGCGTGGTACCGAATGGGTCTGACGCCGGAAGAGATCGCTGCGCAATACGGACACCTCACCCTCGCACAGGTTCACGCAACCTTAGCCTACTACCACGCCAACCCCGAGGAGATCGAAGCCGATCTGGCGGAAGAAGAGGCCCTCGCCGACAAAGTGGACCGCGAATCCGCACCCGGCCGCCGGGGATGAGCCGGATCCGGCTGTGCTTCGACGAAGATGCGATGCGACAAGCGCGTGTCGTGGCTTTGCGGGCGCGGCATGTTGGCGTCTTCACTGCATCCGAGAGTGGCATGATCAACCGGAGCGACGAACAGCACCTCGCTTACGCCGCTGGCGCCGGGCTAGCCTCGTGCAGCTTCAACATCAAGGACTACGCGATGCTCCACGAGCAGTGGACGGCCGCAGGCCGGGCACACTCGGGAATCGTCCTCGCCCCTCAACAGCGCTATTCCGTCGGCGATCAACTCCGGCGGCTTCTGCGGATCCTCAACCGGGTGCCGGCATCGCAAATGGGGTCCCGGCTCGAGTATTTATCCCACTGGGGGCCGTAGCAGGCCCGCCTCGCGCCGCCATACGCCAGCGCGGCTGGTTCAGCCTCGCCAGTCTAACGCGCGAACCTGCAACGTCCAAATGGCCGACGATCCGCCCAGAACCGGCCCATCCGCCCATGGCCCTTTCATCTCGAGCCGGTTCCGGGCGGAATGGCCCTTGGTTGGCGATCTGATCGCCCACGATATGCGATCTGCACTTCCGCGCGGCTCACGAACGACGGCGGTGAAATCATCCGCCTCGAAGCACGAGATTGAAAGGCCTCCCATAATCGGGAAAGTGCACCTCGAAACCTTCGGGTGTGATGCCAACGAGAACCGCCCTCACATCCGGCTCATTCTTATACCCGGCACCGGCCAACTGCGGGATAAAGTTGTCAAAATGCTCTTGAATGAACATTTGTAAGCGCTCAACATCTTCCTTCAGCATGTCGCCCTCCATCACTGCCTGCATGGATACCCCAACGCACGAGACGCCACCGCCTATGGGCGCGTAAACCGTGCCGTCCGCAACTGCCACCGGTGCCTGGGCGTTGACCCTTCTAATGTTTCGCCGTTGCGTATCAGTCAATGGTTCACCCGAGACTCCGTTGAGTCGATAGCCTTTGACAGAATCGGGCCAATTTCGATGCAAACTCTCGATGATCGTCAAGCTCTCCCAGGAGCCGTGCGGATAGATGTTAATCCCGAAGAAGGTATCGGGAGTGATTCGCGCGAGGAGAACTCGAGATGTACGTCGCACGAGATCTGGATGCCCGGTGTGTGGCTTCGTGCCGAGATGAAGGTGATGGACATCCCACTCATTGAGCAGACCATCCCAGTTCCCGAGGTTGATATGACCGGAACTAAAATGTGGGGCAAGATCATCCCCGCTGACGATCTTCGCCTTAAGCAAATCCCAGGCGGACTTCTCTTCTTCTGGGCACACGAAGTCATCAGCGATCAGCAGCCGCCGAGGCCCAACGGCTGGCCGTCGCCGTGACGAATCGCGCCACCTCATCAGGATCTCGTCATTGGAAATCTGCTCGACCGCCTCCCTCCCATAAAGGGCCAAGAGCTCACACCTTGCCAGCGCGAGGAGATCCGCAACAAAATCCGCTGTAACATGAACCATGTGCGCCGAATTCCGTGACCGCTCGAAACTCACTTTTATTACAACACGAGCTCGGGGAATGCGACGGCGAGGCCTCTCAGCGAACCCGGCCAGACGTGAATCCGTAAGTGCTGCGGGCAGGCCGACAATGTGCGAACTAATCCACGAGACCAAAAGGTCGTCGTCGGCTCTAGATGGCTCAGCCGTTTCCGGTTTAGTTCCGATCTACGCGCCACCGGGTAAAAACCCAGCCGTTCTAGCCTCGCTCGCCGACGGTACACAATTCCCGTGCTGGTAACCGGAGAGTAAAGGACTGCACCCGGGCCTTAGAAGCCAACCGCACATACCCCGCGAGCGACCGGCTACGTCGACAACCATCAATATCAAGCCCGATGCACAACCGGACCTCACCCGCCTGGCCCGCCGCTGACGCCCGTCCAACCGGGCGACTACGCCGCAACAGTGCTCGAACAAGCGCTGCATACGCTCGCCACCGAAACGCTAACCACCGATCCTCTCCGCCCCGCCCTCCAGGAACTCGCCCAATTCTCGGACAAGATACCGCCCCTGCGGGATGACGCTCTCGCCAGCGAAGCTCTCTATCAGAATCACGACTGATGGCAAGCCGAATGCTGGCACGCCTTCACGAAGCCGCCCGATAAGAACGGCATCGCTCCCCCAACCCTCTCACCTCACCCGAACCGTAACCACCTCAAACGCTCCCACCGGAACCTCCACCACGCCGCTCTCCACCTGGAGCCCCCGCACCGCCCCCTCCACCCCATCGCACAACTCCGCCCCGCTCACCGTCCCATGCGGAAACCGCAGCCGCACCGTCGCCGCCTGCCCCGCCGTCTCCCGCAGCCGCAAAATACTCCCGTTCCCATCCTCGGCCCGCTTCCATGTCTCCAGCA
>DAIDIH010000341.1 GCA_027459465.1 Bryobacterales bacterium
ATTGCGTAGGGAGGAGCGTTCAGGGGCGTGAGGATGCGAAGCGCATGCCGAGGCTCAGGGCGGCCGCGCGCGCCAGAAGACGTTCGGTAGCATCGGCTGGCGCCGCGGACAGTTCGTGAGAGCGCCAGTGGCCGGGTGGGCCGTTCAACGCTTCTGAGAGAGCGCGCACAAAGGGCGAGGATGGGTTCAGGCGGCCGGCTTTGATCAGCTCGCGGATGCCGGCCTGGAAGTTCGCGACGATGGGTGGGTCGCTCGAGCCGGGCGCGAGCATCGGGCCGATGACGAGCAGCATCTTTTCGCGGTACTTCGGGTCGTTGAAGAAGTTTAGTTGCTCTTGGATCGGCGCGGGCCAGTTGTCGTCGAACTCCTGCTGGGGCCAGTGAAGTGAGGAACACCAAGCAGTTGTGAAGCCGGGGAGGTAAGCGCTGTCTACCGCGACGCCGCTTAGGGACTCGCCCGGCGCGATGCGACGCGTCTCGTCCTCGGGCGGAAACCATCGGAGGTGGCGGCCCAACTCCTCCGAGCCAAGCGCCTCCTGCCGGGCGATCACGCCGCCGGGTGTGACGCCCCCGGCCCGCCAGTTTTCCGGAGTTCTCACAGGGAGAGTGGCGTGAACCACGTCTCCGGTCGCCGGCACCACCAGGTCCCAGGTGCGGATCGAGTCCTTGGCTTGCGGACCGTTGGTTATCGTAAATGCGTATCGGAGCAGGCCGTGGTCGAGCGACTCAATGCCCTCAGACACCGACGGGGCGAGGTCGTTCCACAGGCGGATGCGCACGATTTTCTTGGTTCCGTCAGGTGCCGGGGCGAGGACGATGATCTCATGACCGTCCTGGGTTAAGAACACATCCTGGCCGGGCAGCGTCTTGTGGGCATCGCCGGGCCAGATGGGCGGTGCGGGATAGGGGCCTTCTACTCCCGCCGCGAGAGGGACGGCCGCCAACCAGAGCGCCACGGTGGGCGCGGCGACGCGGCGGCCGAATCTAATGAGGGAACGTGTTCGGGTTGGCGAACTGGCAGTGGGCATGATTGCCTTCGTTCTTCTGGTATTGCGCCAGGCCCCCCTTATCAACGCAGGCCGCCAGGAAGTTCGTGATGTCGACGCCGTTGCCGCCGGCGTTGGTGCACTGTTGGGTGCCCGCACCGGCCACATCCGCGGCGGTGCCGCGGTCGTGGGCGATGTGGGACGAATTCCAGGGTGCATACTTTCCATTAAGGCAATGGTTTTCGGTGTCGTTACAGATGTCGAACTTTCCGCCGATATATAGCGCCATATCATTCGTGCAGACCGGAGACACGCCACCGTAGTTGTTGAAGTAGTCCAGTGTGGCGTAGTAGAGGTCGTAGGCAGCCTGCGAGGTCATGTAGCGATTGTAGGCGGTGGTGCCTGGCCGCTGCCGCCGTTGGTGTCGTCTCCCCCGATCTTCACCCAGATCGAGGGGTGGTCGTTGTAATAGAGGTCGCCGTAGCCGACGGCGAAGTCGTATTCGGACCCGACGTGGTTACCGTAGGCATCGGTGCAGGTCCCGTCGATGAACTCCGCCTGTCCGACGATGTCAGTGGCTATTGTGATCTGGACCTGCCCGTTGGCGTCGGTCCTGCGACGAGGGTTGGAAACACGGAAATGAAAGACGGCCTGTTCATTTATTTTGTTCGCCCTTTTCCTTCCGGGAACTACTGAAGCGCGATCCGGAGCGCCTGTTGCATCTGCTTTTCCGTCGCGGTTTGCGGGGCGAAAGCCGGCGCCGGGAGGGCCTTGCGCCCCCGCTTTCAAGGAATGAGCGCAGATAACCTGAAAGCTGCTGGACGTATGCTCTGCTGCCGTCCAGGTCCCCATGATGAACGAGGACCTGCAATCCGAAGTTGTAGTTTCCCGCGATCACGGATTTCTGTGTGTCCGTGCGATAGAGCGGGCAGACGGCCGTCCTGCGCACAGTGCCGACCCCCGGGGCGGCGGCGATCTGGACTTGGGATGCGACGGAGACCGGCAAGGAAGCGAGCGCTTGCGCGGTGACGGGATGGGGCACCTGCCCCTCCAGCGAAATTACGCAGAAGCCCGGGAGGTATTGGGACTCAACGGAAAGTTGTAGGGCGCTTATTTTTGCCGGGGAGATGTTTGTATCCGTCCAGGAGATTTGCCTCATAGCGGCCATCGAGACGGTACTGCTGCGATCAGGAACGGAAGTGTGCTCCATCGAGAATGTCCAGCCGGCGGAGTCGGGACGGAGCAACGTGGCGTCGTGTTCCGGCGCGAGGAACGACACGCGCCCGGTTCGCTGCCTTGAGTGCGGGTCGTCGGATATCGAGTAGGCGTAAAGGTATCACCCGGGCGCCGGCTCATGGGCCGGCCGATTTGCCGAGAACCCGGGCGATAAACCCCGCGGGTGGAAGGATCGCGATTCCGCGAAACGGGTGGAGGGATAGGAGGTCGTGGTCGCCGGTTACGATGACTGTCGCCTTCGAGGCCACGGCGCAGGCAAGAATGACATCGTCGTCCGGATCGCGGCCGGCGCGGATACTCTCCGGTGGGATGACCCAGTGCGACTCCCGCCAGAGTTCCCGGCAGGCACGATGCGCCTGAAGTTTGGGCCAGTTGAATTTTGAGTTGAGCGTCTCGATGAGTTCCTGGCGGATGTCCTCCGACACCACTACTTGAAACGCTCCCACTTCAGCAAGGCGGATGAGCGCGGCCGGCTTGCCGCCAAAGACGAGAGCGGAGACGTAGACATTGGTGTCGAGTACGGCGCGGATCATTTCTTTCCGCGGATGGGGCGGCGGGCGCGCTGCTTACGAACTTCCTTGGTGAGGGGGACGACGTCGGCTTCGGTGAGGCCTAGTTCTTCTGCTTTGGCGCGGCCGTAGGCGTTCATTTCGTCCCACCAGGCGGTTCGCTCGTACCGCCGAAGGGCTTCGCGGACGAGTTCGCTCATGGTTCGGTTTTCCCGCTTTGCGATTCGTTCGGCGCGCGAGAGCATTTCGGGAGGCAGGGTGATGGAGAGGGTCTTGCTGGTCCTCATGACGATATTGTAAAGCACGACTTTGCAGGATTACGCGTGAGAACTAGCAGCAGAAACCACGGCGGGAGCCGGTGGAGTGAGGAGACCGGTGTTGGGCTGATGTCGAGTTTTGATTGAGGAGGCGACGAACGAGACTGTGGCGGCGGGGATGATTGCGTAGGGGGGGATCAGCGGCGAGGCGATGCGAAGCGCATGCCGAGGCTCAGGGCGGCGGCGTGTGCAACCAGACGTTCGGTTGCATCGGCCGGCGAGGCGGGCAGTTCGTGAGAGCGCCAGTTGCCGGGCGAGCCGTTTAAGGCTTCTGAGAGGGCGCGCACAAAGGGCGAGGAGGGGTTCAGGCGGCCGGCTTTCATGAGTTCGCGGGCGCCGGCCCGGAAGTTCGCGATGATGGGCGGGTCGCTCGAACCGGGAGCGAACATCGGTCCGATGACGAGCAACATCTTTTCGCGGTACTTCGGGTCATTGAAGAAGCTGAGTTGGTTCTGGATCGATGCCGGCCAGTCCTGGTCGAATTCCTGCTGGGGCATATGAAGGGAGGAAAACCAGGCGGTGGTGAAGCCGGGGAGGTAGGTGCTGTCGACCGCGACGCCGCTCAAGGACTGGCCCGGCGCGATGCTGCGGGTCTCGTCCTCGGGCGGAAACCATGTGAGGTACCTACCCAATTCCTCGGACTCGATGGCTTCCTGTCTGGCGATTACGCCATGGGGGAGGACACCTCCGGCTCGCCAGTTTTCAGGAGTTCGGACCGGAAGAGTTGCGTGAACGACGTCTCCGGTAGCCGGCACCACAATGTCCCACATCCGGATCGAATCCTTTGCTTGCGGCGCGTTCGTTATCGTAAAGGCGTATCGGAGCAGGCCGTGATCGAGCGGCTGGATCTCCTCGGAGACCGACGGGGCGAGGTCATTCCACAGTCGGACGCGCACAATCTTTTTGGCGCCGTCCGGGGCGGGAGCAAGGACAATGATCTCGTGGCCGTCGCGGGTCAGGAAGACATCCTGGCCGGGCAGGGCCTTGTGGGCGTCTCCCGGCCAGATGGGTGGCGCGGGATACGGGCCTTCCGGCCCCTCCGCGGCGAGGGTGACGGCGAGGCAGAGGGGGGCGAGGAACTGCGCCGTGTGGCGTGGCACGAGCTTAGTGAGGGAACGTGTTCGGGTTAGCGAACTGGCAGTGGGCATGATTGCCTTCGTTCAACTGGTATTGTGCCAGGCCGCCGTTACGGACACATGCGGCCAAGAAGTTCGTGATGTTCACGCCGACGCCGCCGGCCGTGGCGCACTGAGCGGTGCCCGCGCCGGCCACGTCCGCCGCCGTGCCGCGGTCGTGGGCGGTGTGGGGCGAGTTCCAGGGTGCATATTTTCCGTTCAGGCATTGGTTTTCGGTGTCGTTGCAGATGTCGAACTTTCCGCCGATATATAGCGCCATATCGTTTGTGCAGACCGGAGAGACGCCACCGTAGTTGTTGAAGTAGTCGAGGGTGGCGTAGTAGAGGTCGTAGGCGGCCTGGGAGGTCATGTAGCGATTGTAGGCGGTGGTGCCGTGGCCGCTTCCACCTTTGGTGTCGTCTCCCCCGATCTTCACCCAGATCGAGGGGTGGTCGTTATAGTAGAGGTCGCCGTAGCCGACGGCGAAGTCGTATTCGGACCCGACGTGGTTACCGTAGGCATCTGTGCAGGTCCCGTCGATGAACTCCGCCTGTCCGACGATGTCAGTGGCTATTGTGATCTGGACCTGCCCGTTGGCGTCGGTATAGCCGTAGAGGGGCGAGATGGACGACACCGGTTCGGCGCTGACCGGGCCGTGGTAGTGGGCGTTGGTGTGAAAGAAGACCCCGTTGGTGAAGGAGAATCCGGCGTAGGGGACTCCGTGGCCGGACGCATCCATGCACGTCCACGTCTGGATATACGACGATTTAGGTGCAAGCTGGGGCGAGTAGCTCTGGGCGGAAGCAAAGGAGACGCCGAACCATCCTGCGACGAGGGTGGGAAGCAAGGAAATGAAAGACGGCTTGTTCATTTGTTTTGTCCTCTCTATTCCTTCCGGGAGCTACTGAAGTGCGATCCGGAGCGCCTGTTGGATCTGCTGTTCGGCGGCAGTTTGCGGGGCGAAAGCCGGCGCCGGGATGGGCCCGGGGCTGCCGCTTTGCAGGAAGTTGCGCAGATAAGCGGAGAGCTGCTGGACGTAGGCGCTGTTGCCGTCGAGCTCCCCGTGATGGACGAGGACCTGCAATCCGAAGTTGTAGTTTCCGGCGATCACGGATTTCTGTGTGTCTGGGCGGAAGAGCGGGCAGGCGGCTGTCTTGCGCATCGTGCCGGTCCCCGGGCCAGCCGCCATCTGGACTTGGGATGCGACGGAGGCTGGCAGGGAAGCAAGCGCTTGCGCGGTTACGGGGTGGGGCACCTGGCCCTCCAGCGAAATTACGCAGAGGCCGGGAAGGTATTGGGAGCTAACGGACAGTTGCAGGGCCACTACTTTTGCCGGGGAGATGTTTGGATCCGTCCAGGAGATTTGCCGCATGGCCGCCATCGAGACGGTGCTGCTGCGATCAGGAACGGATGTTTTCTCCACCGCGAAAGTCCAGCGCGCCGAATCGGAACGGACCAGCGTGGCGTCGTGCTCCGGCACCAGGAACGACACGCGTCCGGTTCGCTGGCGGGAGAGCGGGTCGTCGGAGATCGAGTAAGAGTAAAGGTAACGCCCGGGCGCGGACTCCGAGACGGACCAGGAGACCGTGGGGTTCACCTGGTTCGGTACGTCGTAGCGGAGCGTGTTGTGGGTTCCGTCGGGGCCTACCGACGGCAGCACTACAACGATCTGGTTGTTGGCGAAGTCCATGAACGCATGGGCCTGTCCGTCGGTGGGCTCCATGCTTGCCGGGGTGAGCGGCGGCAGCGTGCTGACGGCCATGCGCGCCACACGCTGCGCCGGGGCCGCGGCAGCGGCTCCAAGTAGCATCAGCGCAGCGAGCACCCGGCGGTCAACAGGCATTCGCCGCAGCGCGATCCATGGGAATCCGAGCATGGTAATTACCTCCTTCGTGTGCTGGTTTTTGCGTCAACTTACCCGGAGGGTTGCTCCGATCCCACCGTTGTTTCCGGGGAACATCGTTGATTATCCCCCCCCCCCGTAAATATTGTCAAGTATTTTTGTTAAACAAACTCAGTTGTCAAGGAATTCGCCTTGATTTTTTTCGATTTGCAGGCCGAGAGACGGCGTACATCGTCACGGAGCCGAAACTTGCGTCGGCGAGGGGAGCGCCAGGAGTCTGCCGGCCCGCCGACTGCGGCGGCTGCCGTTGGCCTGACGACGGGGGATGGGCGGCACCGGGCGCGGGAGGGCGATTCATACGACGGCGCCGCTGGTGTTCGATAAGTACAGCCGGAACCGGAACACGGGGAGTTTGATTTTGATTGACGAGGGGACGAACGAGACGGTGGCGGCGGGGATGATTGCGTAGAGGGGCGGCCACGAAGCGATGAAAGAGGGCAGCGCCGCAACCCGCACGCGGACCGGGCGTAGCTGGAACAGCGTTCGCGCCAGACCGGAGGACGCAGGTCCTATGCGGCCTTCACGGTCAACTTCACGCCGGCTCTCCTCTGCAGCACCTGGAGAATGGCGAAGAAGTTGGCCGTGCTCGGGTTGCCGCCGGGGCCCAGCATGCGATGCAAGCTTTTGGCCGGCTTCCCCAACTCCGCAGCCAGGGGCTCGAAGCCAACCGTCGCGTTGATCACGTCCCGCAGCACCGCTTTCCCCGTGGCCTCATCGCCGCCGAGATAAGCGTTCACCGCCTCCGTCAAGAGCGCCTTGCGGAACGCCCGGTCCCGCTGCGCCCGCTGATAAACCGTCTCCCGGAATGTTCTTGTCAAGGCCATTACCCTACTCCTTGCCGCCTTTGCGGCGTTTGTACTCAGCCCATGCTGCCTGCGCGGCTGCGACGGCTGGGCTCTGCCGCTTCTTTGTGCTTCCGCCCAACAGAATCACGATTCGCTCGCCATCCTTGCCGAAGTAGACCCGGTATCCCGGTCCGAGGTCGATCTTAATCTCGTACACTCCGGCGCCCACGCCTTCGACATTCGAGAAGTTCCCTTGGCCCAGGCGTGCCAGCGCCACCGTCACCCGCGCCGCCGCCACCGCATTCAACGCATCGAACCAGCGCGCAAACGGCGACCGGCCGGAGGAGTCGAGGAACTCACGGGTTTCGATTTCCTTGACCAGTTTAATAGTAACACATACGTTACCATTGACAGATCGCCATCCGATCTCAACCTATCAACCTGTTTTTGGAAGCTCTTGCTGCCTCCAGAGTGCCATCCGTCCACCCGACGCCCGGAGCGATGGGAGCGGGTGGATGTTCCCAACTCCGGATCACGGAATCAGGTATCGCTTCAATGAGATTGGCGCCAAACAGCGGAATGGGAATCCGGCGCGCGAGATTGTTCGCGTTCATCGGAATCCGATCCTGACACGCGTGGTTGCCTATAGAGAAAACGTGCACCAGGTCTCCCCCAACTTGTGGCTCATAGTGCCCATTCCGCACGATTCCCGCCCGGATCACGGAGATGTTATCGAGGCCGCCGATAGCCGGCCAGTCGTGGCAGCCCGCACAACTGTTCCCGTTGTAACCGGGTCCCAAGCCGTCCGCCACGGACTTCTGTTTCAGGAATCTCTCGCGTCCCGATTGGAACTGGATGTTTTGGCCTGCTGTCAGTCCGAGTAGGGGACTACCGTGCGAGTGCGCACCTTGCCCCAGAAGGGTCCCAGACCACAGTCCGAAAATGGCCAAGTGCCAAATGATGTTCCGCTCCTCCGCCCGTGAGATCCACATTCCTTGATTCTTGCAGTCGATGAACATCGAGATATTGCCGTGTGGATCGCACTGCAGCCGGACCGCTCTTAAGGCCCCGCCGACAAATTCCGGGTTGTCGCGGACACCCGGTTGGTGCCACCGAGCGTCGATGTCTAGAATTCCATGATCTCGTGCGACTCCGAGTACGGGTGTCCAGAGTGCTCCGAGATCTGAGCTGCATTTATACCCTCGGCGGTGGCTCTGTCACGCTTCCAGTGGCGAGCGCCTCTGCTTCCTCATGCGTAGTGTTTCGGATGCGTTGATCCCTCAGGTGGATTCGTCCCTTCCACGAGCTTTCCGACGACAGAAATGATCCAGAGCATCACGCAAAAGTCTATCGAATCGATACCAGCAATCACCAAGGCGGGAACCCACCTACTGGTCCACGGGATGAACAGAACCAATGGGACATGAACCGACGCGAGGACCGCCATGGTGGCCCAAAACCACGCGTGCGGCCAGAGCTTTCGCTTCAAAACAAGCATGAAACCAAGTACAGCAACGCTGTTCCAGACTGGCAGCATGAGATCAAGTCTTCCAAAATGATCGAACAGCCAAGGGAGCGGCATGCCGAAAACAAGCAGACACAACACGGCCCACCAGGGTAAGCGCATTTTCTTGGCGGCTTTTATGTCGATTTTTACGTCGTTAGCTAGGGACATTGGCTGATCGCCTCTGCTGTCTTGTAAGTGTCCCTGATGATAGAACCTATAGAAGCACCTTGTCCGATACCCGGTATGAATCCAGCAACGGTAAGTCCGGTTGAGATCAAGCCCTGCGGAGACGCGTCAAACAGCCCATTGAGACCCTGGGCGGTGCTCGTCGATTTTCCGAATGCATCAACGACTTTAAACCCTGCCTGATCGGCTACCACCCCAATGTATCCAGCCTGATGGCCAATCACTCTGGCAATACCGCCGGCTTCAGGGATCAGTCCTACCGCGTCGAGACCAAGGGGCAAAGCAGCGTCGCCAAGAGCTCCCGTAATGCACGAGTTCCCGTACCACGGTTGCGGGGCAGAGGCACTGATGGTAGGCCCGTTGTTTGAGGCGCTCGGATCGCTGAGCTCTGCGCTCCCGCCTTGAACGCCGATTGTACCCGCCCGGCCGGCGGTGGGATTCTCTCCACTCGGATCAACGTGGCCCAGTGGATTGTTCGCGACGTACGAATAAAGATCGACTGTCCCGCCACCAAATCCAGCCGGATCCTCGCTCACGAAGCGTCCGGTCGCCGGGTTGTAGTATCTCGCGCGGTAGTAATACAGCCCCATCCCGTCATTCTCCCGCCCCGTATACTCGAACGAGTTCGTGCTCGCCGCCCCGCTCGCCGTCGTCTTCCCGAACGGTTCGTAACTGTACTGCGTCTGCAAAGCCCCGCTCGAATCCGTCAGCGCCAGCGTCGAGCCCAGCGCGTCCGTCAGGAAATCCCGCGTCCCCGCCGAATCCGTCCGCGTTCTGGACCCTCCGGCCCAAGCCATCGTAGGCGAAGCCCGTTCCCCCAACCGCCGCAAGCTGGTTCCGCGCGTTCCAGCTATACGAGTTCGTCCCGTCGTTCGCCAGGTTCCGGTCCAGATCGTAGGTTAGCGCCGCCGATCCCCACTCGTCTGCCCCTGCGTGTACGTGATGCTCGTCACCCGCGATGCCGCGTGGTGGCCGTACGCCGCGACGATCCCGTTCGGAAACGTCAGCGAGGTCCGCCGGTTCGCGTTATCGTAGGTGTAGCTGACCGAGCCTTGCGGGAACTCGACCCGATGGCGATGCTCGCCAAAGTGGCTGTGGCGTCAGGGCCGAAACTCGGTGGGCTCTGGACTGCGGGCGCGCGGAACTAGCGGGCGGGTGGGACGGGTTGGGCGGCGATCCGGGTCAGGCCCTGGCTGGCGTTGATCGTCCATGGTTGGGGTTCGGGCAGCAGGAGATGGTCTCCGGAAATGGTGAGCGGCATCCAGAGGTAGCGGGAATCGGAAAGGGATTTGGGGTTCCAGATATCGCCCAGGAAGATTACCGTTGTTGCCTTGGTTCCGGTGATTTTTAGTGTGAAGGTGGACTGTGCGCCGTAGGTGTCCGGGGAGGCGGGGGCGATCTTGCGGAACGTGGACCAGGGTCCGGTGAGGTTCGGCGCTGTCGCGTAGACATTGGGGTTGGGCCGCCATCCGGTGAGGTGGGAACCGAGCACGTAATACATTCCCTGGTAGTGAAACAGCGCGCCGCCCTCCAAGGGGGCATCCAAAAATGCAATGGCGGGCGACTCGACGGAGAGACGGTCCGGCGAGAGGCGCGCGACATAGAAGCCGCCCGAGGGTCTGGATTCGAAGATCAGATAGGCTTGTCCATCGTCATCGACGAACTGGCCGATGTCGCGGGATTCGGAGTCAAGGGGACGAAAGCTGCGGAGGAAGAGGTAGGGTCCGGTGATCCTGGCGCTGCGGGCCACTGCGACGCGCGCGTATTTGTATCTGGCGTCGTCGAGGTGCACGTACATCACGAACTGGTGTGTCGACTTACTGTAATAGACCTTGGGCCGTTCGAGAACCCAATGGGGTCCGAGATGCTCGGGATCGGAGAGAGCGAGGGCGTGTCCGCGGAATTTCCAGTGCAGGAGATCGCGCGAGGAATAGCAGCTCACATAGCGTTTCTCCGGATCGAGGCTCGGGTTCCGGTCCTCTCCAAACCAGTACCAGGTGCGGCCAACTTGCAGAATGCCTCCGCCGTGCGCTTCGATGACGTGGCCCTGCGTGTCCCGCCACTCCGCGCCTGGCGTGATGAGCGGGGGCGTGGCGGCGGCGACAGTCCGCGGCAGGACGACGCAAACGAGAAAGCCAGCAAGTAGACGAACGAACGGATGCATGGAAGACTTATTGCACCGTGATTGACTGAATCACCGGTCCGGGGTCGCAGTCTGTGGAGAAGTCTAATGTGTTGCCGGATTCGCCGGGATTGAGATTCGCCTGGATCCAGACGTACTCCGCTGCGCTCGTTCGCGTGGGAGGAAACGCGACGGTTGTAGTTACTTCTCCATTTACCTGCAAGGTTGCGAAGCGCGGCGCCGGATCGGGATTTCTGTAGACGATCTGGATGCGCGCGACGGAGGAGCGTGCATGCACGTTCACGAATTGAACAGGATGCGTACGCAGGACCTCACCGGTTGGCTCGCTGGGCTTGTAAGTTGCCGCTGGAAGGTCTTCTCCCGCGATGAGCAGAAGGACTCCATCGCCGGCCGGGACGGTTGTAGTGTATCCGTCGCCCGCGGCTTGGAGCGGCTCTCCCGACCATGCATCGTGGATGGTGGGCGCCGCAGCGGTGAGCCCGAGATCCGCCCATTTCACGGAGACGGACGAGGCGGATGGAGTTCGATTGAGGAGCAGGACGGCGCGCTTGCCGGATGCGGCCAGGGGTTTTGACAAGACCTGCACACCGGGCGCGGGTTCGGAAACCTTCACCGCTTGCAGTCCGGCGGGATCCTGATCGATGGCCACTACCGACGGGTTCGTAAAGTCGGCTAACTCGGCTTGGGTTAGCTTCGTCAGGTCCGCGCCTGCGATGAGGGGCGCGCCGGAGATAGCCCACATCGCCATGTGGAGGCGATTCTGTTGTTCGGTTAGGCCGGGCATGCCCAGCACCATCATGTCGGGATCGTTGTAGTAGCCGGTGTGCTGGGCCTGCGGGTGGATGCCCTGGTCGAAATTGGCGAGCATCTTCGTGAAGCTGGCCTTGCGGTCCGCGTGCTCGTGGCCGGCGACGATGGGGGGGACGATATCGCCGCTGGTGCGCCAGATGTTGGCCGGCGAACCTCCGATGTCCGGCGCCCAGGTCCAGGGGCTGTTCTTGCCCCACTCGCAGATGGAGAAGTAGAGGGGGTGTGCGGTGACGGAGGCGGCTCGTGCGATGGCGTGCGCGACCTGGGCATACTGCACGGCGGGGTCCAGGTGCTCGCTGTCGCCGCCGCACCAGTCCACTTTGACGTAATCGAATCCCCAGCGGGCGAATTGTAAGAAGTCCTGCTCGTAGTGGCCTTCGCTTCCGGCGTGAAAGTATTTCGGCCCGAGGTCGGGATACATACTACAGCCGGCAGTTCCGGCGTCGGTGTAGATTCCGGCTTTCAATCCGAGTTTGTGGATGAAGCGGACGATGTTAGACATGTCGCCCGGACGCTCGCCGGGCGCGAGCGCGGGCCATTGGTTGGGGTCGACGACGATGTTGCCTTGTGCGTCGCGGGAGCCGGTCCACCAGCCTTCGTCGATGTTGACGTAAACGTAACCGGCCTTGCGCATGCCGTTGGCGGCCATGGCGCGAGCCTGGTCCATGACGTTGTGGGCGTCGACGGTGTTGGAGAAACTATTCCAGGAGGACCAGCCCATCGGCGGCCGGGGGATGGGCGCAGGTTGCGGCGCCGGTTGGGCGGCGAGGATGGCTGCGGAGGCTAGCCCGAAGCAAAGAACTTCTGAGGTTAGTTTCGCCAATGACCGGCAAGCGCGACGCCGTTTCACGGTGTGCTCCTTCCGTACCGCGTGGGTACGTATAATTTGAACTTACGCGCCCATGATATCAGCGGCGCCGAGGAATGATGGGGGGATTTTCGGAGACGTTTGTTCGTTGTGGGAGAGAGTGGAGCGGGGGTCAAGGTTGGAAGTCGCGGGGGCGGAGGGTTCGGAAGAGGAAGGCGGCGCACATGGGGTGCATGAGGCCGGCCATGAGGAAGGTGGGGGTGTAGGAGAAGTGGGTGACGATCCAGCCGGTGGCGAGTTGGGCGACGACGCCGCCGAGGGCGCCGCCGGCGCCGGAGAAGCCCATGACGCGGCCGACTTCGTGGTTGGGGTAGAGGTCGGCGGGCAGCGTTTGGAAATTGGCGACCCAGACGCCGTGGCCGATGGTGAGGAAGGAGGTGGTGAGGAGGGCGAGGGCGGCGTTGGGGACGAAAGGGGTGAGCATGGTAAGGGGCATGAGGGCGGCGCCGGCGAGGAGGCCGGCGTTGCGGGCGCGGCGGAGGTTCCAGCCTTTGTCGATCAGGTGGCCGGAGAGCCAGCCGCCGCCGATGTAGCCGAGGCCGCCGGCGAGGAAGGGGAGCCAGGCGTAGTCGCGGATCATGGCGAGGTTGAAGCCGCGGCTGGTGCGGAGGTATTCGGGGAGCCAGAAGATGGCAAAGTAAATGACGGGGTCGGTGAAGAAGCGGGTGAGAGTAAGTGACCAGCAGGGGCGGGTAAGGAAGAGAGTAAGTGAGTTGCGGGATGGGGGATCGGTGGCTTGGGCGGAAGTAAGTTCGCGAGTAAGTGCGGCGCGGCTGGTGGGGGAGAGCCAGCGGGATTGGGCGGGAGGGTGATAGAAGGCGAGCCAGGCGGCGAGCCAGATGAGGCCGAGGAGGCCAGTAACTACGAAGGCGGAGCGCCAGCCGTAGGAGAGGGTGATGGCGGCGATGAGGACGGGGGCGGCGGCGGAGCCGAGGGAGGTGCCGGAGTTGAAGATGCCCATGTAGAGGGCGCGGCGCGGGGGTGGGAGCCATTCGGCGACGGCTTTGGCGGCACCGGGCCAGGCGCCGGGTTCGGCGAGACCGAGGAGGAAGCGGCAGGCGGCGAGGGTGGCGATGCCCTGGGCGAAGCCGTGGAGCATTTGGGCGAGGGACCAGGCGGCCATGAAGAGGGCGAAGCCGCGGCGTGTGCCGAGGCGGTCGAGGACCCAGCCGGAGCCGGCGTACATGATGGTGTAGGCGACGAAGAAGAGGCTGAGGACATTGCCGTAGTCCTGCGGGGTCATGTGGAACTGGGTGCGGATTTCGACGCTGACGATGCCGATGGAGAGGCGGTCGAGGTAATTGAGGAGGGTGGAGGCGCAGAGCAGGAGGCCGAGGAGGGAGCGGGCGCGGGCGACGGTCACCTGCGCTAGTTTAACGGGTTGTGTAGCGGCGGATGGCTGTGGCGCGGCCGGTGGAGGGGTCGACGGTGACGATGGCGGCGTGGAGTTCGACGCCCCCTTTGGCGGTTTCGAGGCGGACGGGCATGGCGGTGAGGAAGCGGCTGAGGGCGAGGTGTTTTTCGGCGCCGATGACGGAGTCGTAAGAACCGGTCATGCCGGCGTCGGTGAGATAGGCGGTGCCTCCGGCGAGGACGCGTTCGTCGGCGGTGGGGATGTGAGTATGAGTGCCGACGACGGCGGAGACGCGGCCGTTGAGGTGCCAGCCCATGGCGACCTTCTCGCTGGATACTTCGGCGTGGAAGTCGACGAAGCGGACTTTGACGGATTCGGGGAGGGAGGCGAGTAACTCGTCGGCGCGGCGGAAGGGGCAGTCGGTGGAAGGCATGTAAGTGCGGCCCTGGAGGTTGATGACGGCGACCTCGACGCCGTTGCGGGCGCGTGAGATGTGGAGGCCGGCGCCGGGGAGGGTGGGAGGGTAATTGGCGGGGCGGAGGAGGCGGGGTTCGCGGGCGAAGTAATCGTAGACTTCGCGTTTATCCCAGACGTGGTTGCCGGTGGTGAGGACGTCGATGCCGAGGCCGAAGAGTTCTTCGGCGATCATGGGGGTGATGCCGAAGCCGCCGGCGGAGTTTTCGGCGTTAGCGATGACGAGAGAGATTTTTTCGGCCGAGACGATACCGTTGAGATCTTGGGCTACAATGCGGCGCCCGGGCGAGGCGTAGATATCGCCGATAAACAGAAGATTCATTCGCGGGAATTACCGTGAAGCGGAGCGGGCTGCGCCGGTGAGACTCAACCTCCGTCCTTGACCCCGGGGTAACAGGGGCGGAGTCCCCCGCGTACCGTTAGGCTTCTCCATGGCGGTGATTGCCGCCGGAGCCTGCGCACGGGCACGAAAACCGAGTCGGACCCCAAGACGATTGAGTGTTGGATCAATTTATAGGAGGCCGAGCGATCGCCCGGCGCCAACGCTCCTGAACGATGATAGCAGAGATCGCTTGGGGGATTGATTGGGGGCGGGGCGGGGTGGCGGGGCGGGACTGGTATCCTAAATCAATCCGGAGAAGTCCGTAAGCCTACGATGAGATCCGATGGTTGTTGAGACGAAGTTTGCGCGCTTCGATTCGATCACGCTCGATTCGGGAGTGGCGCTGGCCCCGGTGGAGGTGGCTTACGAGACGTACGGCGCGCTGAACGCGGCGCGGTCGAACGCGATTCTGATACTGCATGCGTTTTCGGGAGACGCGCACGCGGCGTTTGAGAACGCGGAGGGGCAGGAGGGGTGGTGGGCGAACGTGATCGGTCCGGGGAAGGCGTTCGATACGGACCGGTACTTCGTGATCTGCGCGAACGTGCTGGGGGGGTGCCGTGGGACGACGGGGCCGGCGACGGTGAACGCGGCGACGGGGCGGCCGTATGGGATGACCTTTCCGGTGATCACGATCGGGGACATGGTGCGGCTGCAGAAGATGCTGATCGAGCGGTTGGGGATCGAGCGGCTGCTGGCGGTGTCGGGCGGATCGATGGGGGGGATGCAGGCGCTTCAGTGGGCGGTGATGTATCCGGAGGCTGTGGCGGCGGTGATTCCGATTGCGACGACGTCGCGGCACAGCGCGCAGCAGATTGCGTTCAATGAAGTGGGGCGGCAGGCGATCATGGCGGACACGGACTGGAACAGCGGGGATTACTATGACGGTCCGAAGCCGGCGCGCGGGCTGGCGGTGGCGCGGATGGTAGGTCACATCACTTACATGAGCGACGCCTCGATGCGGGAGAAGTTCGGGCGGCGGTTGCGGGGGAAGGACGAGTTCGGGTTCGATTTTTCGGTGGATTTCGAGGTGGAGAGTTACTTGCGGTACCGCGGGAGTAAGTTTGTGGAGCGGTTTGACGCGAACTCGTATCTGTACATCAGCAAGGCGATGGATTACTTCGACCTGAGCGCGGGGCATGCGTCGCTGGGGGATGCGCTGGGACAGACGGCGGCGCGGTTTCTGGTGCTGAGCTTTACGAGCGACTGGCTGTATCCGAGTTATCAATCGCTCGAAATTGTGCGGGCGCTGCGGAGCCGGAACCGGGACGTGGCTTACTGCGAACTTACGTCGAATTACGGGCATGACGCGTTTCTGGTGGATGTGAGGGAAGAGAGCGAGCTGGTGCGGGGGTTTCTGGCGAGCACTTACGCGGAGATTGCGGCATGAGCGCGTCGTCGTGGGGGCAGGGGCCGCTGGTGAACGGGAAGCCGGGGCGGCGGGACTACGCGATTATCGGGGAGATTATCGAGGGCGGGGCGAAGGTGCTGGATCTGGGGTGCGGGGACGGGGAGCTGCTGGCATGGCTGAAGCGGGAGAAGCGCGTGGAAGGCCGCGGGGTGGAGATCGACCGGGACCAGGTGCAGAAGGCGATTGCGCGGGGTGTGGCGGTGTTTCAGAGCGACATTGAAGAGGCGCTGCGGGATTACCCGGAGGGGACGTTCGATTACGTGATTCTGAGCCAGACGCTGCAGGAGACGCGGGCGCCGGTGGCGGTGCTGCGGGAGATGCTGCGGGTGGGGAAGCGGGCGGTGGTGGGGTTTCCGAATTTCGGGCACTGGACGGTGCGGCTGGCGCATTTGTGGACGGGGCGGTCGCCGCAGACGAAGCTGTTTCCGTATGAGTGGTATAACTCGCCGAACATTCACTTTTTGACGGTGACGGATTTCGAGTTGCTGGCGCGCGAGCAGGGGTGGAAGGTGGAGCGGCGGTATTTTCTGGGGCAGGGCGGAGTGGTGAAGCGGTTTCCGAATCTGATGGCGGAGTTGGCGGTTTATCTGGTGACGAAGTGAGTAACAGTGCTGTAAGTGTGGTGGATTTGAGGGCCGAGGGGCTGGCTCTGTACACGAGCGGGTCGGTGGAGTTTGAGTCTGCGCTCGATGAGAAGCGGGACAAGTTCGCGGACGATTTGCTGCCGTATGTGGTGTTGCTGGCGAACCAGACGGGCCGGGATGTAATTGCTTACTCGGTGCGGTGGATGGTGGAGAATGCGGCGGGACGGCCCGTGTATCACGAAGTAACTCCGTTTCAGTTCCGGTCGGTGAATCCGGTGGTGCTGCCGGCGAGGGCGGCGGCGTTTGTTTCGTTGATGCAGGGGATCGGGACGGCGGGACTTAGTGCGAGCGAGGAGACGCGGCGGCACGCGCAGATGCTGGTGAAGTTTTATGAGGCGCAGCCTTCAATTACGGTGGCGCTGGAGGCGGTAATTTTCGCGGATGGGTTGGCGCTAGGGGACGACCGGAATCACTGGATCCCGCGGTGGCAGGCGTATCTGGATGCGGACCGGAACCTTGCGATGGCGGTGACGGGGGATGCGCCGCCCAAGGATGTGAAGCGGTATCTGGAGGAGTTGCGGGAGGCGGCGTGCGGGGAGAGCGAACCGCCGATTGAACCGGCGAACCTGGCGGGTTATGCGAACCGGGCCGTAGGTTATGCGGCGTGCTACACGCTGTGGAAGGGGTACTTCGCGTATCGGTTGCTGGGAGCGATCGAGGCGAAGGGGGAAGCTGCGGCGTTGGAGGCGCTACGGGCGGCGCCGCATTGGCGGGCGTATCCAAGAGTACATCGGTAGGGGTGTACCGGTAGGGCCGGGTTTGCGGCGGGCGCGGTTTTAGTACAATCGCCCCATGTTTGTACCGCTCACACCGTTGCGGTGTCTCCACCGGGCCGTGGATCTTTTCGCGAATAAGACCGGGGTGGTCTGCGGCGAGAACCAGTTCACGTACGGGCAGTTTGGGGAGCGGTGCGAGAGGCTGGCGTCGGCGCTGGTGAAGATGGGCGTGGAGGCGGGGGACCGCGTGGCGTACCTGAGCTTCAACAACCACCAGTTGCTGGAGGGCTACTACGGGGTGGTGCAGGCGCGGGCGATCGTGATGCCGCTGAACGTGAGGCTTTCCAAGCAGGAGTTGACGGCGATCCTGAATCACTCCGGGGCGCGGACGCTTATGTTCGAGGCGGATTTCGCGCCGCTGGTGGAGGAGTTGAAAGGGGTGTGTCCTTCGATCCGG
Organism: Bryobacterales bacterium; assembly: GCA_027459465.1. GTDB lineage: Bacteria > Acidobacteriota > Terriglobia > Bryobacterales > Bryobacteraceae > JAJYKC01. The sequence goes on from DAIDIH010000341.1 coordinate 17,803, forward strand.
CACTATGTAGGAATCGACGGAGGGGCGGCGCCGGCGGATTTGAGCTACGAGGAACTGGTGGCGAAGGGGACGGCGGAGCGGGCGGACATTTTCACGTACGACGAGATGGCGGCGGCGGAATTGTTTTATACGAGCGGGAGCACGGGGATGCCGAAGGGGGTGGTGCTGTCGCACCGGACGCTGTATCTGCACGCGCTGTCGGTGGCGACGATGTCGCAGGACGTGGAGGCGATGGTGGACCTGCACACGATTCCGCTGTTTCACGCGAACGGTTGGGGGCGGCCGCAGACTTCGACGATGCTGGGGACGAAACAAGTGATGGTGCGGCGGTTCGAGCCGGTGCAGGTATTCGGGTTGATTGCAAAGCATAAGGCGACGGACATGAGCCTGGTGCCGACGATGGCGAACGCGCTGTTGAACTCGCCGGAAGATGCGCGGTTCGATTTGTCGAGCCTGCGGAACATCATGCTGGGAGGGGCGGCGTCGACGCCGGAGTTGATTGCGCGGATGGAGGCGAAGTTTCAGTGCAATGTATTCGCGGGGTACGGGTTGACGGAGACGTGTCCGGTAATTACAAGCGGGCGGGACAAGTGGCCGAGTTACCCGAGCGATGAGGAGCGTTGGCGGAGGCGGGCGATGGCGGGTTGGCCGATCCCGAATGTATCGATCCGGGTGGTGGATCACGAGATGAAGGATGTGCCGCGGGATATGCGATCGATCGGGGAGATTGTGGCGATGGGCGATCACGTGATGGACGGGTACTTCCACGAGGCGGAGGCGACGCGGGCGGTGATGAGCGGGCGATGGTTTCACACGGGAGATATGGCGGTGTGGGACGAGGAAGGGTACATACACATCGTAGACCGGAAGAAGGAGATCATCATCAGCGGGGGGGAGAACATATCTTCGCTGGAAGTGGAGAAGCATATCTTCGCGCATCCGGAGGTGTTTGAGTGCGCGGTGGTGCCGGCGCCGGACGAGAAGTGGGGCGAGGTTCCGGCGGCGATTGTGGTGAGGAAGGCGGGTTCGACTTTGACGGCGGAGCAGTTGCTGGAGTTTCTGGGGACGAGGCTGGGGCGGTACAAACTGCCGCGGATTATCGAGTTTTCCGACGAGCCTTTGCCGAAGACGGGGACGGGGAAGATCCGGAAGATGGTTTTGAAAGAGCGGTTCTGGGCGGGGAAAGAGAAGCGAGTGCAGGGCTGAGTGTTTTCGCTGCTGCTGAAGTGCGGTCCGGGGGAGATGGAGCGGCTGAGCGAGGAGATCTGGCTGCTTGGGGCGGACGGGGCGGTGGAGGAAGCGGAAGGGCTGAGGGTGTTTTTCGGCGACGACTCGCGGGCGGGGGAAGTTACAAGTAAGTTAGTCAGTTATTCGCCGGTGTGGCAGGCCGAGGCGGAGATCGACTATGAGGGACGGGCGCGGGAGTCGTTTCCGGCGCTCGAGATCGGGAGTAAGTTCTTTCTTGTGCCGCCGTGGAGCGAGGCGGCGACGCCGGAGGGGCGGCTGCGGCTGGTGGTGGAGCCGGGGATGGCGTGCGGGACGGGGTGGCATCCGTGCACGCAGTTGTGTCTCAAGGCGATGGAGGAGTTAGTAAGTCCGGGAGCGTCGTTTCTGGATGTGGGTTGCGGGTCCGGGATATTGTCGGAGGCGGCGCGGCTGCTTGGGGCGGGGCGGATTGCGGCGTGCGACGTGGATGAGGAGGCGGCGGGGATTGCGCGGGAGAAGTTTGGGATCGATGTGTTTGTGGGGACGATTGAGGCGGTGAAGGAGGGGAGCTTCGATGTCCTGGCGGCGAACATCAGCGCGGAGGTGGCGGGGGCGATTGCGGGGCGGGCGGTGAGGGTGGCGCGGGCGGTGATTTTGTCGGGGTTTGAGGAATGGGAGGCGCCGATGCTTCCGTTCGAGGCGAAGTTGCGGCGGGGTGTGGAGGGGTGGTGCGCGGTGGTGGGGTGAAGGCGAAGCGTGTCAGACGGCGCGGCGGGTGGAATCGCGGGTCACGACGGCTGGCTCGATCAGCACGCGCCGGGACCGCGGGGGGTGCTTGGGCTTGATGATGTCGAGAAGGAGTTTGCCGGCGCGTTCGCCGATGGTGACGCTTTGCTGGTCGATACTGGACAGGGGTACCCGGAGAGACTTGTCAAAGTGGAGATTGCCACAGCCAATCACGGCGATATCCTGTGGAACGCGGAGACCGGAGGCGAGGATGGCGTCGATGGCTCCGATGGCGATGGGATCGTTGTAACAGAAGACGCCATCCGGGGCGGGATCGAGGCGGAGCAACTGATGCATGGCCCGGAAGCCGCTGCTCCAACTGTCGCTGTCGGCGGAGCGTCCGGTGACGACATAGTCTGGCCGGGGGCGGAGGCGATGTTGCACCAGGGCCTGATTGTAACCTTCGAGCCGGCCGATGGCAGTGCTAGTAGCCGGGCCGCGAATGTGGGCGATCCGGCGGCAACCGACGGAAATCAAGTGGCTGGTGGCGATTTTTCCGACTTTGATATCGTCGACGCCTACGAAATTGGCGCGCAGGTCCGGAAAACTCCGATCGAGGAGAATGAAGGGAACGCGCTGATCGATGATGTGCCGAAAGCCGCCGGGGTTATGTTGTGTGGATGCGATGAGGAGCGCATCGAGGCGCCGGCTTAACAGGCGCGCGATCTCCTGTTTTTCGAGTTCGAGATCCTCTTGCGAGGAGGAGATCAAGAGGCTGTAGTTCTTTTTGCGGAGGACGCGGGATATGCCGGTGGCGACCTCGGCAAAAAAGGGATGAACGAGGTCAGGGACGATAAGGCCGGCGGTGTAGCTTTTTCCCGTGACGAGAGCGCGGGCGGCGGGATTTGGCTGGTAGTTGAGTTCCTTGACGCGCTTGAGGACGCGGCGGCGGGTTTCTTCGCCGATATCTTCGTGATTGCGGAGGACCTTAGATACCGTGACGATGGAGACGCCGAGCTCCCGCGCGATATCTTTCATTGTTACGGACATTTAATTAGTAGTATTACGCATATTTGGACGATGCCTGGTTAGGTTCCCAGCCTCGCGAGGAGCGAAGCGTACAAGGTGACTATACGGGCGGAGGCGGGTTTTGGCAAGTCCTTCGATCGGGAAGATGCCCTGAATCGAGTGAGCCGTTTGAGGATAAAAATTCTCTTGACAGGTGGGCGGGGCGCTAGTAGAATCACGCTATAGTTAACGCTTAAGTAACCGTACTTTGTACGGGGGAGCTGGGCCGGGCTGCGCTGTTTCCGGCAGCGGCAGAGGGGTGGTGTTGGGTTCTGGCCCGGGTCCGCGGGAAGAGACTTTCAGAGTTCAAAGGAGATGGTATGGCGCCGTCGGCTGGGTCAGACACATCGCACACATCGCGGGTTCGCCGCTTGGCAAGCCTTGTGGTTCTCGCGGGAATGTTGACGCTCCCGCGCGCGACGGTTTTTGCGCAGGAGGCGGCGGCGACGGTGAACGGGGTTGTATCGGATCCGACCGGCGCCGCGATTCCCGGGGCGACGATTGAGTTGAGGAACGTCAACACGGGAGTGCTGCGGACGACGACGACGAACACGGACGGGAACTATCTGTTTCTGAATGTTACGCCGGGCGCATACACCATGAGAGCGTCGGCCCATGGGTTTTCCCCGGTGACGCAATCGCAAGTGACGCTGCAAGTGAATCAGACGGCGACGTTTGATTTTCACATGAAGGTGGGGCAGGAGCAGCAGAGCGTGACGGTGTCGGCGACGGCGGCCGGGGTGGAGGCGGCGACGTCGGAACTTGGTGTGGTGGTGGGGACGCAGCAGGTGAATAACCTTCCGTTGAACGGGCGGAACTTTACGGAGTTACTTACGATTACGCCGGGTGTGACCAACATCAACCGGGACCAGAGCGGCACGGGGGCGGGATCGGGCGGCGGCGGGTTCGTGGGGTCGGCGATCGGCGTGGCTTCGTTCCCCTCGATTGACGGAGCGCGGGTGCGGAGCAACACGTTTCTTCTGGACGGCGTGAACGACCTGAACACGTTTCTGACGACTTACAATTTTGCGCCGATCGTGGACGACATTCAGGAATTCAAGGCGCAGAATCATAGCGACCAGGCGGAATACGGCGGGGTGATGGGGGGGATCATCACGGTGGTGAGCAAGTCGGGTACGAACGACTACCATGGGACGCTGTGGGAGTTCCTGCGCAATTCGGCGATGGACGCGCGCGGGTTCTTCAATGCGGCGCTGCCGCCGCTGCGGCAGAACCAGTTTGGGGCGGCGATCGGCGGGCCTTTGTCGATTCCGAAGGTCTACAACGGGAAGAATCGCACGTTCTTCTACGGCGCCTACGAAGGGTTCCGGGAGCATGTGTCGAACGAGGGCGGGACGCTGGGGCCGACGGCGGCGATGCGGACAGGTGATTTTAGCGGCGTTGGGGCTACGATTTACAATCCATACAGCACGAGTTACGATGCGGCCACGAATACCTATTCGAGGGCCCCTTTCCCCGGGAACATCATTCCGAGCAGTCTGATAAGCCCGGTTTCGTCGCTGTATCAGAGTTTGGTTCCGCAAGCGGGGACGCTGCTGAACGGGAACAACATTTATCTTCCGGAGCGGAGTATCACGACGAACGACACGGGGCAGATCCGCGCGGATCAGTATTTTGGGAATTCCGACGAGGTGATGTTCCGCTACAGCCAGTATGAGGAGTCTCTGCTGGTGCCCAACGGGGTGATCGGGGCCAACAACGACGACATTTATGGCCATAATTTCACGATTCACGAGACCCATACGTTTGGGCCGACCTCCGTGCTGGAGGTGTATTTCGGGCGGAACTACGGGTTTGACAACGAAGTGGCCTCGGTGCCCGGCATGAATGCTTCGTTTCTGAGCCAGTTGAATAGCCTGGGCATGAACTCCACCTTCGAGACGCTGAACGGGAAGGAATATGCGCCGATGATCAATTCGATCAGCGGTTATTTGTCGTGGCCCAACTCGGCGCTGCAGGGGACGACCCTGGCCGATGTGTGGCAGTACGGCGGGAACTACACGAAGATCATTGGCAAGCACACGCTGAAGGTGGGCGGTGATGTGGAGACCAACAATTTCCATTCGCCGATCGGCTATGACACGATTTCCTTCGCTACGGCGCAAACGGCCGGCCTAGGCGCGCTGCAGGGCATTGGAGGCAACTCGTGGGCTTCTTTCCTGCTTGGGGTTCCGAATGGGGCGTCGCTGCGGAACGTCAACGAAGTGGCGAACGGCGGATGGATGGATGGCGCCTATATTCAGGACCAGTGGAAAGTGACCAACCGGCTGACGGTGAACATGGGGCTACGGTACGACCTGCGGCTCTGGCCGATTTACGGCGCCGGGAAGGACCTGTACACCGGCGATGCGAATGCCGTTACCGGCACTTATTATCTGACGGCAGTGCCTCCGAATTGTTCGGCGACGGTTGGCGCGCCTTGCATGCCGAATGGCATCTATGCCGGAAAGCCGGCGGCGGGAGACACGGTATCGCAGTATCCGGACCCGTATAGCGGACTTCCGCCTCATGTGCAGGTGGCCGGATCGAACCATGCGATTCTGAACAACGATTTCGGCGACTGGTCCGGGCGGCTCGGCCTGGCGTACCGGATCACGGACAAGATGGTGGCGCGAGCGGGCTACGGCCGGTTCTACGACATGTGGGGCGGGACGGTGCAACTGGCGCAGAATTTTGGCGGTAACTGGCCGGCGGTGGCGACGATCAACAACCCAAGTCTTAACCAGAACATGGTCACGGCGCCGATGACGAATCCGCTGAGCCTCGGTGGCGGTGGCGGGTTGGTGTATCCTGTTTCGACGTTCTCCGAGGTGAGCCAATGGATGGTGGACCCGAACTTCAAGACTCCGTACATGGACCAGTGGAACTTTGGCGTGCAGGACGAAGTAGCGAACAACACGGTGTTGGACGTGAACTATGTGGGTTCGGTGGGCCGGCGCCTGGATTGGGGCCCGGTGCAGAATGTTGCGACACCGGGGCCGGGTCCGGTGGCGGCGCGGCAGCCGTTCTCGTACATGCTGCCGCAGTGGTTCGACCAGAGCGTAGGGAACAGCCGGTACAACGCGCTGCAAATTTCGCTGAATAAGCAGGCGAGTTCGGATCTTTCGTTCCAGCTTTCCTACACACTTTCCCGGTCGATCGACGATGGCTGCGGGATTGGGGCGCTGTGCAACATCGAGAACGTGTATAACCGCACGGCGGACGTTCAGCTCTCGGACACGAACCAGATGAACAATTTCGAGGCTGCGTTCACGGCTAACTCGCCCTTCGGGACGCACATTGGCAGCGGCAATCGGTATGTGCGAATGTTCGCGGGGGGGTGGGCGCTGAACGGGATTGTGAGCCTACATTCGGGGTTGCCGTATACGGTGTATGCGAGCACGGCGATTCTGAACAACGGGGGATACAACAATGAATGGGCGAACCAGGTGGGAAACCCCGGGGCGGGAGCGGGGACGGTGCAGCAGTGGTACAACGTTTCGGCGTTTGCCAATCCGTCTCCGTACACGTATGGGAAGCAGGTGCCGAACTCGCTGACATCGCAGTTTGGGGAGGACGTAGATCTTTCGTTGTTCCGCCAGTTCCCGATCAGCGAGACGAAGTATTTCGAGTTCCGAATCGAAGCGTACAACGTGTTTAACAACGTTGTCTTCGGGATCCCGAACCAAAACATCGATAATCCCAATCCCGGCGTCATTACGGGCGCGGCGCCGGCCACGCTGCCGCGGCAGTTGCAACTGGGCCTGAAGTTCTACTTCTGAGCGGGGAACGCCGGGCGGAAAAGGATGTGATGCGCCCGGCGGGATTCGGGCCGGGGCGGGGGTTTATGCTGTTAGACGGCGTATGAAGCGCCCGCAGTTCGGGCTTGCAGCGGTGTGCGGGGTGAGTGTGCTTGCCGGGACCGGGGCGCTGTTTTTTCCGTATAGGGCGGTAGCGGAGGGGGGAACGACGCTACCGAGGTTCGAGGATGTGACGGCGAGATCCGGGATCGCCTTCCGTCTTTTGTCTTCGCGGACGCCGCAGAAGTACCTGATCGAGACGATGCCCGGCGGCGTGGCGATGCTCGACTATGACAAGGACGGGCGGGAGGATCTGTTCTTTGTGAACGGCGCGGCGTTGAAGAGCCCGATGCCAGCGGGCGCGGCGCCGGATAAATCGGACCCGAAGTATTGGAACCGCTTGTACCATAACAACGGGGACGGTACGTTTACCGATGTGACGGAGAAGGCCGGCGTGCGAGGTTACTCCTACGGGATGGGGGTTGCGGCCGGCGACTACGACAACGACGGGTACCCGGATCTGTATGTGACGAACTTCGGGCGGAATATCCTGTACCACAACAATGGGGACGGGACGTTTACCGACGTGACGGCGAAGGCGGGAGTGGGGGCGGGAGGATGGTCGTCGAGCGCGCTATTTATCGACTACGACCGGGACGGGCGGCTAGATCTGTTTGTGGCGCGGTATCTGGACTGGGACTTTTCAAAGAACGTTCCCTGTGGGGCGCCGGAGAAGGGGCAGCGGGCATACTGCCATCCGGATGTGTTCCAGCCGGCGGCGTATCTGCTGTACCACAACAACGGGGACGGGACGTTTACCGATGTGAGCGTGAAGTCGGGGATCGCCGGCGCGCCGGGGAAAGGCCTTGGTTCGGCGTTGAACGACTATGACGGGGACGGATGGCCGGACATTGTGGTGGCCAACGACGCGATTGCGGAGCAGTTGTTTCACAACAATCACGACGGCACGTTTTCGGAAGTGGGGTTGCGTACGGGTCTGGCCTACGACGAGGACGGACGGGCGTTTTCGGGCATGGGGGTGGCGTTTGAAGACTACGACAACGACGGCTGGGCGGATGTTTTCATCGACGATCTGGCGAACCAGAAGTACGCGCTATTTCACAATCGGAAGGGGACGTTTGAGTACGTTTCCGGACCCTCCGGCGTGGCGGGCATCACGATCGGGCACTCGGGCTGGGGCACGGGACTGATTGACTACGACAACGACGGGTGGAAGGATATTTTTGTCGCGCAGTCGCACGTGATGGACAACGTGACGTTTTTTCAGGGGAACGTGCGGTATCTGGAGCCGCTTCTGCTACTGCGGAACGTGAGCGGGCGGTTCGTGGACGTTTCGGGGGAAAGCGGGGCGGCATTCGGCGCGGTGCAGGCGGCGCGCGGGGCGGCGTTCGGCGACCTTTATAACAACGGCCAGATCGACGTTGTGGTGAGTTGCCTGGACGGCGAGGCGAAGGTGCTTCGGAACGTGGGGGGAACGAACCATTGGCTGACGGTGGAGACGGTGGGGACGGTGAGTAACCGCGACGGGATCGGGGCGCGGCTTGAGGTGACGGGGCAGGACGGCCAGCGGCAGTACGCGATGGTGACGACGGGAGGCAGTTACTGTTCGGCGTCCGACAAGCGGGTTCATTTCGGGCTGGGCGCGCAGGGGGCCGTGCAGTCCGTCCGGATTTTGTGGCCGAGCGGGATCACGCAGACGATCGACGATCCGCCCATCGATCGGATATTGAGCGTGCGGGAGCCCGGGGGCGGCGGGGAGCGCCGTGATGCGAAGCCTGGGCGTTAGCGTATTGGCCGCGCTGTCTCTGTGGGTGTTGGCGGGAACGGGTCCCACCGCTCCGCCGATCCGGTTTGAGGACATTGCCGAATCGGCGGGGGTGAGGTTTCGGACGGAGAATTGTCCGACGGCGCAGAAGCATCAACCGGAGACGATGCCGGCGGGCGTTGCCTTGTTGGACTACGACGGCGACGGGTTGCTGGACATTTACCTGGTGAACGGAGCGGAGATGCCATCGCTTGTAAAGACGGGGGCGAAGTATTTCAACCGCTTGTATCACAACAACGGCAACGGGACGTTCACCGATGTTACCGAAAGCGCGGGTGTTGCTGGAGCGGGCTACGGGATGGGCGCGGCGGTTGGCGACTATGACAACGACGGCCGGCCCGATTTGTTTCTGGCCAACGTGAACGGCAACCAGCTATTCCACAACAATGGGGACGGTACGTTTACCGATGTGACGGCCAAGGCGAGGGTGAGTGGGGCTGTTTTGGGCGGGCGGAAGATGTGGTCGGTTTCGGCCGGATGGTTTGATTACAACAACGACGGGCTGGTCGATCTGTTTGTGTCCAACTACTGCAAGTGGGATCCGGCGAACGAGCCGGCCTGCATGGGGCCGGATGGACGAGGGTACTGCCATCCGAACAGTTTTGCGCCGCTGCCGAATACTTTGTACCGCAATAACGGGGATGGCACGTTCACGGATGTTTCGGAGGAAACCGGGATTTCGCGGGCGGTGGGGAAGGGGATGGGCGTGGTTTTTGCCGACTATGACGGAGACGGCTTTACGGATATCTTCGTGGCCAACGACAACAGCCCGAACCTGCTGTTTCACAACGTTGGTGGGAAGAGGTTTGAGGAAGTTGGTTTCCGGGCGAATGTGGCCTTCAACGAAGACGGGAACGCGTTGTCGGGGATGGGGGCTGAGTTTCGGGACGTGGACAACGACGGCCGGCCGGATGTGTGGCATACGGCGGTGGAGAACGAAACCTTTCCGCTGTTTCTGAACCGCGGAGGCGGGGAGTTCGCCGATGCGACGCAGGCGAGCGGGCTGGCGCGGCTGACGCGGATGATGTCGGGGTGGTCGAACGGTGTAGCGGATCTCGATAACGACGGCTGGAAAGACCTGGTGGTGGCGCGGGGCAACGTGATGGACGACATTGACAAGGTTTCGCGTCATTTTCACTACGCCGAACCCAACGCGGTGTTTCGCAACCTGGGCAACGGGGTGTTTGCCGACGTGAGCGCGGGGGCGGGAGCAGATTTTCTCCGTGCGGCGCCGCATCGGGGCCTTGCCTACGGCGATCTGGACAACGACGGGCGGATCGATGTCGTGGTGACGGCGCTGGGGGCCCGGGCGGCGGTTTACCGGAATGTGGCGAAGAACGGGAATCACTGGATACTGCTGAGGCTCGAAGGGGTGCGGAGCAACCGGATGGGGCTGGGGGCCCGGATCCGGGTGACGACGCCGGATGGGAAGAGCCAGTACGACGAGGCGACGGCGAGCAGCGGGTATGGCGCTTCGAGCGACGCGCGGGTTCACTTTGGCCTTGGGCGGAACGCGGAAGCGAGCGAGGTTGAGATCCGGTGGCCATCGGGGGTGCGGCAAATTTTGCGGGACTTGCGGGCGGATCGCGTGCTTAGCGTGAAGGAGGCCGCGACGTCCGTTGGCGGTGAAGTAGAAGTAAAGGATGCGAGATAATACGGTCTTCGGGTATTCATGAGGCCGGGGCGACTCAGCTTGATCTGGCTCGTGTTGAGCGCCGCGCCGGCGGGGGCGGGGCTGCCGTCCCGATGCAAACCGCCGGCGGAAGCCGCCGCGGCGCTTGCGTCCTCTCCGCGGGCGCCGGTGCTTGACGCGGTTGGCGCATGGTTTGCGCAGCACGGGGATCTTGGGTGCGCGGTTTCGGCCTTCGAGGAGGCGGTGCGGGTTGAACCTTCCTCGGCCGAGGCGCATTACGACCTGGGGGTGGCGCGGGTGCGGATGGGCCAGCTTCCGGGGGCGGCGGAAGAATTCCGGGCGGTGTTGAAGCTGACGCCTGGGGAGGCGCGAGCGCACAACTCGCTGGGGGCCGTTCTTCTGGATCTGAAGGAAGACGAGGCGGCGCGGGCCGAGTTTGAGAAAGCGCTCGAGATCGATCCGAAGTCGGTATTCGCTCTGGACCACCTGGCGCAGGCGCTGTCGGCGGGGCGGCGATACAAGGCGGCGATCGGGTATTGGAAACGGGCGCTGGAACTGGAGCCCGGGTCGGCCGATCTGAGGCTGTCGCTGGCGATTGCGACGTACGAGGACGGAGAAGCCACCGAGGCGATCGGCATGCTGACGGAGCTTGTGCGGGCGCATCCGGGCCTGACGGCGGCGCACTTCAATCTGGGCAATATTTATGCGCAGCAGGGGCGGTTTCGCGAAGCGGCGGACGAATATGCGGCGACGGTGAAGCTGGACCCATCGAACCGCGAAGCGTCGCTGGCGATGATCACGTCGCTGACCTCGGTTTCCGATTATCAGGACGCTCTGGCGCCGGCGCAGGCATATGTAAAACAGCACCCGGACGATGCCGAGGGGCATTTGCTGCTGGGAGCGGTCCTGCGCGGACTGGGTGAGTATGAGAAGGCGGAGCCGGAGTTGCGCCGCGCGGTGGCGGGCAAGCCGGACGACGAGCAGGCGGAGTACGAACTGGGGTTCGTGCTGGCGCGGAACAACAAGCCGCAAGAGGCGCTGTCGCACTTGCGGAAGGCGGTTGCGCTGAAGCCGTCGGATTCCTCGGCGCAGTTTCAACTGGCGACAGTTCTGCGGAGTGTGGGTGACGAGGCCGGAGCGGCGAAAGCGGCGGCGGTTTTCCGCAAAGAGAAGGAAGAGGCGTTCAAGGGGAATCAGGTTGCGGCGGAGGGGAATCAGGCGAACGAACTTCTGAAGTCCGGCCAGGCGGGCAAGGCGGTTGAGGTATACCGCCGGATGCTCGAGATGGAGCCTGGCAACGCGCACACGGAATACAACCTGGCGATCGCGCTTGATGCGGCTCATGACCGAGTGGGGGCGCGCCAGGCGCTGGAGCGGGCTGTGGCGCTGGATCCGAAGATGGGCCAGGCGCTGGGAGAACTCGGCCGGTACGATCTGGAGGCGGGCGAGACGGCGAGGGCGGAGAAGCGGCTGCGCGAGGCGCTGGCGGCGGATCCGCAACTTGCGGCGGCGCGGGGGAACCTGGCGGTGATTCTGGCGGCGAAGGGCGATAACAAGGGGGCGGAGGAGGAGCTGCGGGAGGCGCTTGCGGACGATCCGAACTACATGCAAGCGAATCTGAACCTTGGTCTGATCCTGGCCCAGCGAGGCGACTTCGCCGCGGCGGAGGCCGAGTTGGACCGGGCGCTGAGCTTGGCGCCGAACGATGTGCGGGTGCTGTCGGCGGCGGGGAAGGTGAAAGCGCGCATGGGGAAGAGCGAGGAAGGGATCGCGCTGCTGAGGAAGGTCACCACGCTTGCGCCGGGGATGGCGGCGGGACATCTGGATTTGGCGATTGCGCTGGCGGCGACGTACAATTTCGCGGAGGCGCTGACAGAAGCCACGGTGGCGACGAAGCTTGCGCCGGACTCCGCGGCGGCTCACTTCAATCGCGGGCGGATCGAGTTTGATCTTGGCCGGGCGATGCAAGCGCGGCCCGATTTTGAGGCGGCAGCGCGGCTGGAGCCGAAGCTGGCCGAGCCGCGTTACTATCTTGCGGTGATCGCCAAGCAGCAAGGCGACTACGCGGCGGGGATTCCGTTGCTGGAGGCGGTGGTGAAGCTGGAGCCGCGCAACGCGCCGGCGTGGTACTTGCTTGGCCAGTGTTTGGAACACGAGGGCCGGGGGAAGGAAGCGATTGCGGCGTGGAAGCAGACGATCGGCATCGACCCCGAGAATAGCCAGGCGCTGTGGAGTCTGGGACGGGCGCTGCGGGCGACGGATCCGGCGGAAGCCAACCGCCTGATGGGCAAGTACGAAGCAGTTCTGAGGGAGCGGCGGATTGCGGACCGCGCCGCCACGCTGGGGAACGACGCGGTGGAGTCGATGCGCGGACACGATTTGCCGGAGGCGGTCCGTCAGTTGAAAGAGGCGATCAGCATTTGTGGGGATTGTGCCGCGAAGGCCGAGTTGTACAAGAATCTTGGCCTGATTGATTGCCAGGCTGGGAATATCAAGGATGGGGAGAGAGCATTGCTCACGGCGAAAGCTTTGAGACCGTCCGATCCGGAGATTGCGCGGGCGCTGGCGCTGGCCGAGCAGGCGGAGGGCCGGGGGGCGGCCGCGCCGGGAAGGGCTCCGTAGTGCGAGTGTGCAGCCGGGCCGCGGCGGCGATGGCTGGTGGTTGTCTCCTGGTTTTGTTTGCGGCGAAGGTTTTTCCGCAGATGGCGTCGACCGGGGCCACGGATCAGCCGGTCCGGCCGCTTCCCAAGGGGATGCACGCGCCGGAGGCCGATTTTCGGGATGTGGCGGCGGAGGCCGGGTTGAGGGCGGAGGTCATCTCCGGCGAACTGGACCAGACCTATATTGTCGAAAACACGGGCACGGGAGTGGCCATATTCGATTACGACAACGACGGGCTTCCGGACATTTTTCTGCTGCAGGGCGACCGGCTGCATCCGGGACCGGCGCCGCTGACGCCGCACCTCTATCACAACCTGGGCGGGCTGCACTTTGAAGACGTGACGGCGAAGGCGGGGATTGGGCACACCGGCTGGGAGCAAGGGGTGTGCGCCGGCGATCCGTTTAATGAAGGACGCGTGGACTTGTTCCTCGGCCAGTGGGGGCACAACGTGTTCCTGCACAACTTAGGGGACGGGAGGTTTCGGGACGAAACGCGCGAGCGGGGTTTGTACCGCGAGAAGCCGCGCTGGAGCACGGGCTGCGCGTTCATCGACTATGACAGGGACGGCTATCTGGATCTGGTGGTGGCCAACTATGTCGATTTCGACGCGCAGTCGACGCCGCGGCCGCGCGACAAGAGCGGGTGTAACTGGAATGGCGTGCCGGTGCCCTGCGGACCGCGGGGTTTGAAGGGCGAGACGATGACGCTGTATCACAACGACCGGCATGGACATTTCGTGGATGTCACGAAAGAGGCGGGGGTGGAGACGCCGCCGGAGTATTACGGGTTCACGGTTCTGACGGGGGACTTCGACAACGACGGCTGGCCGGACTTTTACGTGGCCTGCGACTCGACGCCGAGTCTGTTCTTTCACAACAAACACAATGGCAGGTTCGAAGAGACCGGGATGATGAGCGGCCTGGCGGTGAACGAGGATGGGCGGGAACAGGCGGGGATGGGGGCGACGGCGGGTGACTACGACGGCGACGGCAAGCTGGACATTTTCAAGACGAACTTCTCCAACGATACGGACACGCTGTACCGGAATCTGGGTGGGGGGAACTTCGCCGACGTCACCAGCCGGGCGGGCCTGGCAGTTCACACGCCGTATGTGAAATGGGGGGCGGCGTTCGTGGACTTCGATAACGACGGGTGGCCGGACCTTTTTGTGGCCGACGGCCACGTCTATCCATTTATTGACAACTACCATCTGGGTGAGCATTTCAAGCAGCCGCGGCAACTGTTCTGGAATCGCGGGGACGGACAGTTTTATGACATGTCGTCCACGGGCGGACCGGGAATTACGGCGTTGCATTCTTCGCGGGGCGTCGCAGTGGGCGACCTCGATAACGATGGGTCGGAGGAGATCGTGGTGGTGAATCTGTTTGAACCACCATCCCTGCTGAAGAATTTCGCGCCGCGGGGCAACGCGCTGCTCGTCCGGCTGCTGACGGCATCCGGGCGGGACGCGATCGGCGCGCGGATTACGGTGAACGCCGGCGGGCGGCAGCAGATCGACGAGGTGCGCAGCGGTGGCTTTCACATTTCGCAGGGCGACTTCCGCGTGCACTTCGGCCTAGGTCATGCGACGAAAGCCGATGTTACGGTCCGATGGCCGGAAGGTGCGATCGAGACGGTGAAAGACGTGGAGGCGAATGAGTGGATTGTCATACGCGAGGGGGAAGGGATCGTCGAGCGGCATCGGTTCGAGGCGAATTCGCGGTGATGCGGGATGGGGGGCGTAGGGAGCAGGTTCTATCCTGATGTGAGGGCCTCGGGCTGCCCTGTGCGGCTTGCTATAAAGGACGGGTGCTGCTACACGATTACGCGCCGCGGCCGGCGGCGATCCGGTGGCTGCTTGATTCGGACCCGGCGATCCGGTGGCAGGTGATGCGGGACCTCACGGGCGGGGGTTCGGAGGCGGTTGCGGCGGAGCGCGCTCGGGTGGCGAAGGAGGGTTGGGGAGCGGAGCTTCTGGCGCGGCAATCTTCGGCCGGGAACTGGGGCGGGCCGAAGGAGGGTCCGGGGTTGCTGGTTACGCTTTACAGTCTTGTCGTGTTGAAGGACCTGGGGCTGGAGGCGGCGAGCGCGGAGGCGCGGAGGATGATCGGGCGGGTGGACAAGCGGCTGGTGTTTAAGCCGCTGAAGAACCGGCCGTTTCTTCACGGGGAGACGGAGCCGTGCATAAACGGCAGGATTCTTGGCATCGGCGCGTATTTCAAAGAGCCGAACGACGAACTGGCCGATCAACTTTTGCGCGAGCAGCTTGCAGATGGCGGCTGGAATTGCGAAGCGCCGAAGAGCCGGCGTTCTTCGTTCCATACGACGATCTGCGTGCTTGAGGGGCTGCTTGCCTATGAACGGGCGGGGAGGAGGCGTGCGGCGGTGAGGAAGGCGCGGAAGCGGGCGGAGGAGTATCTGCTCGAGCGCGGGATGTTCCGGTCGCTGCGGACGGGAGAAGTGATTGAGAAGCGCTGGCTGCGGTTCTCGTTTCCGACGTTCTGGCATTACGATGTTTTGCGCGGGCTCGATTACTTGCGGGAGGCGGGAGTGGAACCCGAGAGGCGCGTGCGGGAAGCCGTCGAAGTAGTTATGGCGCGGCGGCACCAGAACGGGCGGTGGCCGCTCAACCGGCTTCATCCGGAACGGATTCCGTTGGAGATGGAGACCGAAGTGGGCCGGGCGAGCCGGTGGAACACGCTGCGGGCTTTGCGCGTGCTGCGTTGGTATGGCGGGTCCGTTTTGTGGTAGAAGTTAGGGCCTGTACGGGGTGGGGAGGTTCAGCCCGGCGATGGTTCTTACATTCCTGGTGATGTCGCGCACGGCGGTAGCGATGTTGTGCGCGGGTGCGGCGGTGGTGGCGATCGGTTTGTGGGCGGCGCGGGGCGTGGACAAGGTTGTGGCGCTGACTTACTTGTGCTTCGCGGTTCCGCTGGCGGTGTTCGGGGCGCTGCATTTGTCGAATGAGAAGTCGCTGCTCGGGTTAGTGCCGGCTTACATGCCCTGGCGTTGGTTTTGGGTTTATTTTGTCGGCTTAGCGCTGCTTGCGGCGGCGGTGAGTATGGCGACTCAGATTCAGGTGCGGTGGTCGGGGTTGCTGTTCGGGCTGATGATGTTCCTGTTTGTGGCGATGCTGCATTTGCCGGGAGCGATCGCGATGGGCGGGCGGATTCCGTGGACGATAGTTTTTCGGGAGACTTCGTTTGGGGGCGGCGGGTTGGTGTTGGCGGGGGTTGCGATGGGTGGGAGTGGGAGGAGACTCGTCGCGGTGGGGCGCGTGTTGATTGCGATCGCGGCGATTGTTTTCGGGGTTCTGCATTTTCTGCATCCGCTGGGGCTTCCGGGGGTTCCGCTCGAGAAGCAGATGCCCGAGTGGGTTCCGGGGCGCACGTTGATTGATTACTTGACGGGGGCGGGTCTTGTGGCGGCGGGCGGGTGTTTTCTGCTTGGCCGGAGGGTGCGCGTGGCTGCGACTTATGTGGGCGCGTGGATTGTGTTGATGGTTGTGGTGATCTATGTGCCGGTGATGATTGGGGCGCTGGGGGAAGGGAGTTCGGCGGTGCAGGTGGAGGGGATCAACTACTTTGCCGACACGCTTTTGTTTGGGGGCGTGATACTTTCGGTGGGGCTGGCGGATAAAAACAGGAGGCAGACTGAGTCGGTAGTCATTTGGCGGCTCGGGCGCCGGCGATGAGGATTTCTACGAGGCGGCGGGCGCTGGGTTGCCAGTCGGGGGTTGATTCTAAGTAGGCGACGCCGACGAGGGCGCGGAGGAGGTCGAGGGGATTTACGTCTTTGCGGAGTTCGCCGCTTTTGATGGCTCGTTTGACGAGGGATCGCATGGCTTCGTGGATGGGGGCGTAGGAGGCTTCGATTACTTTGGCGTGGCCGCCGGCGGGCGGGGTGAGCGCAGGGGCGATGATTTTTTTCGTGGCGATGTAGTCGACGAAGAGGAGCATCCAGGCGCGGAGGGCTTCGAGCGGCGGGAGGGATTCGGCGAGTTTCTTTCCGGAGGCGGCGAGTTTTTCGACTTCGGTGCGATAGACGGCTTCGAGGAGGTCCTCGCGGGTGGGGAAGTGGCGGTAGAGGGTGCCGGGGCCGACGCCGGCTTCTTTGGCGATGTCGTCGAGGCTTGCGCCGGCGCCGAAGCGGGAGAAGGCGCGGTGGGCGACGGCGAGGATGCGTTCGCGGTTGCGTTCGGCGTCGGCGCGGCGCTTGCGCTCTGGGGGCTGGGGGCGTGGGGCGGGCATAGGGAAAAATAGTTGAAACCGGAGATAGTCTCCGGTAATCTAGTTTGACGGAGACACTCTCCGTTTTAGCGAAGTTGTCAAGGATTCGTCAATCCGAGGTTTGAGAGGAGCGAAAGAGATGCGCGTTTTTGTTACGGGAGCGACGGGTTTTGTGGGGTCGGCGGTGGTGAGGGAACTCGTTGGCGCGGGGCATGAGGTGGTGGGCCTGGCCCGGTCGGATCAGGGAGCGGAGCGGCTGCGGGCAGCGGGCGCGGGGGTGCATCGGGGGGATTTGCAAGACGCGGAAAGTTTGCGGAGCGGGGCGGCGGAGTCGGATGGCGTGATTCACACGGGGTTCATACACGACTTTTCGCGCTATGAGGAGGTTGCCGACGTGGACCGGCGGGCGATTGAGGCGCTGGGTTCGGCGCTCGAGGGCTCGGACCGGCCGTTGATTGTGACTTCGGGCATGGGGGTTGAGAAAGCGGGCGACGTGGCGAGGGAGGAGGACAGGACCGCGGCGAATTTCCCGCGCAAGAGCGAGGCGGCGGCGGATGAGATGGCGGCGCGGGGCGTTCGTGCGGCGGTTGTGCGGCTGCCGCCGTCGGTGCATGGGGAGGGAGATCATGGGTTCGTGCCGATACTGATTGGGCTGGCGCGAGAGAAGGGCTTGTCGGCTTACATCGGGGATGGTTCGAACCGGTGGGCGGGCGTGCATCGGTTGGATGCGGCCCGGCTTTACCGGCTGGTGTTCGAGAAGGCTACGGCGGGAGCGCGGTATCACGCGGTTGGGGATGAGGGCGTGGCTTTTCGCGAGATTGCGGAGGTGATTGGGCGGCGGCTGGGGGTTCCGGTTGTGAGCAAGAGCGGCGAGGAGGCGCGGGAGCATTTCGGGTGGATCGGGCCGTTTATGGGGTTGGATCTGGCGGCGTCGGCGCGGCGGACCCGGGATGAGCTGGGATGGGCGCCGAAGGAGGTCGGGTTGATTGCCGATATCGACCGGCCGAGTTACTTCGGCGGTGCGGGAAGAGAGTTCGCGAAGGCTTAAGGGAGGAACGATGAAAGACAAGATTGCCATCATTACCGGCGGAAGCCGGGGACTTGGACGGAACACCGCGTTGAACCTGGCGCGGCGCGGGGTGGACGTTATTTTTACTTATCGTGCGAGGCAGGCGGAAGCGGAGGGCGTGGTGCGCGAGATTGAGCAGATGGGGCGGAAGGCGCGGGCGTTCCGGCTGGATACGGGGGATGTGGGGGCGTTCGACGGGTTTGTGGCGGAAGTGCGGAAGGCGCTTGCGGGGTGGGGCGCGGAGGGGTTTGACTACCTGGTGAACAACGCCGGCAATTCGCTGCATAAGCCGTTCGCGCAGACGACGGAGGCGGAGTTCGACGGGATCGTGAATGTTCACTTCAAGGGCGTGTATTTCCTGACGCAGAAGCTGCTGCCGCTGCTGAAGGACGGTGGGCGGATTGTGAACGTGTCGTCGGGGCTGGCGCGTTTCAGCATGCCGGGGACTTCGGTGTATGGCGCGGCGAAGGGCGCGGTGGAAGTGCTGACGCGATATTTGGCGCGGGAGCTTGGGGGGCGCGGGATTACGGTGAACGTGGTTGCTCCGGGGGCGGTGGAGACGGACTTCAGCGACGGGCGCGTGCGGGACAATCCGGAATATAACAGGCGGGTTGCGGAGATGACGGCTTTGGGCCGGGCGGGCGTGCCGGATGATATTGGGCCGATGATAGCGGCGCTTCTTTCGGAGGAGAATCGGTGGGTGAATGGGCAGCGGATTGAGGTTTCCGGGGGGATGAATTTGTGAGTGATTGAGGGGAGGCCGGGGAATGGGTGTGGCTTAGTACGCTTGACCCGCTAGGGAGGGGACATCGAGAATAGGGGCATGGATCGCGAGCAGGTGATTGCGATACTGCGCGGGCACGAGAATGAACTGCGGGCCGCGGGCGTAGCGCACCTTTCGTTGTTCGGCTCGACCGCACGCGGAGATCAGCGCCCCGATTCCGATGTCGACCTGTTGGCAGCCTTCGACAATACCCGCCGCATATCGCTGCTAGCTGTCGCGGGGATCGAGCAGCAGATCTCGCGGATGCTTGGCCGCTCTGTCGAACTTGTGGAAGAGGGCACATTGAAGCCACGGGTGCGGGAGAGAGTCGAGGCCGAGGCGGTTCGTGCCTTCTAAAGATCCCGTCCAGCGTTTTGAAGACATTCTCGAAAACGTCATTCTGATTGAGGAATTCACGAGAGGAATGGACTTGAAGGCTTTTGTGGAGGACCTCAAGACCCGCAACGCGACGGAGCGGTGCTTAGAACGGATCAGCGAGGCGGCGAGAAAGCTGGGACAGCTTGCGGAGGATCTGTGCCCGGATGTTCCGTGGCCCAATGTGCGCGCGCTGGGGAATTTTCTCCGCCACGAGTACGACAGGGTAGACGCGGCTCACATGTGGGTGATGATCGAAGACGATCTTGAACCGCTTAAAGCCGCCGCGCAACACGCACTGGAACAATTACGGCGGGCGGAGGGGTAGCAGGCCCGGACGCGGGGCTTGCCGGCTGCAGTGGGGCCAGCGCTGCGTTGACCGGGGCTTGGGTGGTGGCCGATAATCGGAGAGCTTTGGAGCCTCCCGGTCTCGCATGATCAACTCGCAGGTATCGCACTACCGCATTGTGGAGAAGCTTGGCGGGGGTGGGATGGGGGTCGTGTATAAGGCCGAGGACACGCGGCTGGGGCGGTTTGTTGCGCTGAAGTTTCTGCCGGAGGATGTGGCGGGGGATCCGGTGGCTTTGGAGCGGTTCCGGCGGGAGGCGCGGGCGGCTTCGGCGCTGAACCATCCGAACATCTGCACGATATACGACATTGGCGAGGACCAGGGGCGGACGTTCATGGTGATGGAGTACCTGGACGGGGAGACGCTGAAGCACAGGATCGAGGGGCGGCCGCTGGAGGCCGGGGAGTTGCTGGGGCTGGCGACGGAGATTGCGGATGCTTTGGAGGCGGCGCACAAGCGGGGGATTGTGCATCGGGACATCAAGCCGGCAAATATATTTGTCACCGAGCGGGGTCATGCGAAGGTTTTGGATTTTGGGTTGGCGAAGGTGGCGGCGAAGGCGGTTGCGGCGGGGGAGGATTTGGCGACGGTGACGACGGGGCCGGACAGCGCGCATCTGACGAGTCCGGGGGTGATGCTGGGGACGATTGCGTATATGTCGCCGGAGCAGGTGAGCGCGAAGGAGTTGGATGCGCGGAGCGATCTGTTTTCGTTTGGGGCGGTGCTGTATGAGATGGCGACGGGGAGGCTGCCGTTTCCGGGGTCGAGCGCGGGGGTGATCTGTAGTGGGATTTTGCGTGACGAGCCGGAGCGGGCGTCGGTGGTGAATCCGGGGATTGCGCCGGGGCTGGAGGAGGTGATCGGGAAGGCGCTCAAGAAGGACCGGGAGCGGCGGTATCAGAGCGCGGGGGAGATGCGGGCGGATCTGGAGCGGCTGCGGGAGAGCGGGCGTTTGTCTGCCGCGACGGCCCGGGCGGTTGCTCCGGCGAAGAAACGGAAGTGGTGGCCGGTGGCGGCTGCGGCGGCGTTGGTTGTGCTTGCCGGGGTTGCGGGGCTTTTTTACTACCGTTCGCACCGGGCGGCGCCGCTGACGGACAAGGACACGATTCTGATTGGGGATTTTGCCAACAGCACGGGAGATGCGGTGTTTGACGACACGCTCAAGACGGCGCTGACGATTGCGCTGGAGCAGTCGCCGTTTTTGGATATTCTGCCGCAGAGCCGGGTGGTTGCGACGCTGAAGCTGATGACGCGGGCTCCGGGGACGGCGTTGACGCCGGAGGTGGCGCGGGAGGTTTGCCAGCGGGTGGGGAGCAAGGCGTATATCGCCGGGTCGATTGCGCGGCTGGGGAGTGAGTACGTACTGGGACTGGAGGCGGTGAACTGCCAGACGGGGGATCCGGTGGCGGAGGAGCAGGTGAGTGCTCCGGCGAAGGAGAAGGTG
>DAIDIH010000342.1 GCA_027459465.1 Bryobacterales bacterium
GAGTCGCGTCATTTCGCTCATTATACTGAAGGCATTGTTCTCCCTCTCGCGCACCCGGCCATGGCTCGCCGCCCTCCTCTGGCTTGTTCTGCTTCTCGCCGGCGCCGCCCGTTTCGGTCTGCTCAGCACCGATGAGCCACGATACGCCGCCATCGGAAAGTCGATGGCCACCACCGGCGACTGGGTCACGCCCATGCTCTGGGGCAAACCGTGGTTTGAAAAACCTCCGCTGATTTATTGGATGACCGCGCTGGCTTTCCGCGCAGGCCTTGGACAAGAAACCGCGCCGCGTACCCCGATAGCTCTTCTCAGTGTGGCGTTGCTCACGTTTCTGTTTTTCGAAACGCGCCGAAGCTACGGCGAGCGCGCGGCGTGGTTCGTATCTGTGCTGCTCGCCACCTCCGCCGGTTGGCTGGCTTACAGCCGCATCGCCGTCACAGATCTGCCGATGGCGGCGTGCTTTACGGTGGCATGGCTCGTGGCGTTACGGCCCGGCGTGCGCCCCGCATGCCTGGCGGGCGCGTTCCTCGGACTCGCTGTTCTCGCCAAGGCGCTTGTGCCGTTGGTCCTCTTTCTCCCGGTCGCCTGGCTCATGCGCCGCCGCCTCCGTGACCTCGCCGCGCTCGCCGGATGCTCCGCCGGCATCGCCCTCCCCTGGTTCGTGCTCTGCTACGCGCGGAACGGCATGCCGTTTCTCGATGACCTCATCTGGAAGCAGCACTTCGCCCGTTTCGCCACCTCCGCCCTGCAGCACGTTCAACCGTGGTGGTACTACCTTCCCGTCCTGCTCGGCGGACTCTTTCCCTGGACGCCACTGCTGGCTCTTGCCGGCGTGCGTCGGCTCTACGAAGACGCCATGCTTCGTTTGGCGGGCGCGATCGCCCTGTTTGGCTTCGTGTTTTTTTCCTCGGCCCAGAATAAACTTCCTGGCTACCTGCTGCCGCTCCTGCCGGCCGTAGCCGTGCTGATCGGCGTCGGCCTGGACCGCGCTACGCGTAAGGCTGCTTCGTTTGCCCTCGCGGCCTCCGGCCTCCTGCTCGCGCTTCTGGGCTGGATCGCCTCCGCGATCGGACCGGGAGTCGCCGGCGGCATCACCCATGTCGGCTTCCATGTGCCCCTCTGGGCCTGGGTTGCCGCGGCCGTGTGTGCCACCGCCGCCTTTGCAGCCGCCTGGGCGAACCGCAGGGAATGGTCGGCCGCGCTGATTGTCGGCGTCTTCCTGGCCGCATACCTCGCTTTCCTCTGGCGCGGTCTGCCGGAACTCGACCGCACCGTCTCGGCCCGCCCGTTGTGGCGCGACCACGTCCGGCAGATGGTAAGTCCCTGTGTTTCCAATCTTCCAAGGGAACTTGAGTACGGCCTGTCCTACTACGCGGGCGGCCCGGTCCCGGCCTGCCCCGGGCGCTGATTTCGCCTCTCTGTGACCCCGCAAACTTGAATCTTAGCAGCCAACATAGTAATCTCTATATACAAAGAGAGATTGCCTTGAGCCACGCCGCCTTTCTCCCGCAGACCACCGAAACCGACGCCCAATACGACCGCATCGTGCGCGAGGACATTGAACTGTTCCGCCAGGCGGCGAATCGCTATTCGTCCGGTGAACTCAACGACGACCAGTTCCGCCCGCACCGGCTTCGGCGGGGCATCTACGGCCAGCGCCAGCCCGGCGTGCATATGGTGCGCACCAAGATCCCGGGCGGCATCGCCACTGCGGATCAATTCTCCGCGCTCGCCTCGATCGCGGAGGATTTCGGAGGCGGCAAAGGACATCTCACCACGCGGCAGAATGTCCAGTACCACTTCGTTCCGCTCGCTGATGTTCCCGCGCTGTTGCACCGTCTGGCCGATTACCGGCTTACCACCCGCGAGGCCTGCTACAACACCGTCCGCAACGTAACTGCCTGCCCCCTGAGCGGTCTCCTTCCCGGCGAGCCGTTCGACGTTCAGCCCTATGCCAGGACCGTCGCTTTCGCTTTCCTGCACAAGGAACTGACCGACTCAATGCCCCGCAAGTTCAAGATCGCCTTTTCGGCCTGCAAGGAAGACTGCATGCTCACCTCCATCCACGACGTAGGATTGCGCGCCGTGATTCGAGACGGCCGGCGCGGCTTCCGCATGGTGGTGGGCGGCGGGCTCGGTCCCCTGCCGAGTGAGGCGAAGCTGCTGCACGACTTTGTTCCCGCCGAAGAGCTCGTCAGCCACATCGAGGCGGTGCTCCGCGTCTTCAACAAGCACGGCAACCGGAACAACAAGAACAAGGCGCGGTTGAAGTTCGTCCTGCGCGAGCGGGGCTTCGATTGGGTGCAGGAGCAGATCGCCCGGGAACTCGAAGAAATCCGCGCTCACGGTGGCATCGCAGCGCCCGAGTGCGTGCCGGAAGGCTTTGGTGGTTTTCAATCAGCACCACCACCCCGTGGCACCGGAACGGACCTGCCGCTAGCCGACGCGCCGGCGATCGACCCCGCCTACGACGAGTGGCTGGAAACCAACGTCCGCGAGCAGAAGCAGCACGGCTACGCGGTTGTCACCGTTCGCACGCCGCAGGGCAATCTGACAAGCCGGCAGATGCGGGGCATCGCCGAACTTTCCCGGCAGACCGGTGACGGTCTGGTGCGGATCTCGATCGACCAGAATGTCCATCTGGGTTACATCCCCCTCCGCAACCTGAAGCGGGTCTACGCCGCTCTCCGGTTGCTTGATCTGGCCGAGGCTCGCGCTGGCGAGATCTCCGACATCACCACTTGCCCTGGCGCCTATAGCTGCAACCTGGCGCTCACGAAGTCGATGAACCTCGGATCGGCGTTGGCCGAAACGGTACAACGGTTCGACGATCCGGCCATCCGATCGCTCGCCATCAACGTGAGCGGCTGCCCGAACTCCTGCGGCCAGCACTGGACCGGAGATCTGGGCTTCTACGGCAACGCACGGAAAATCAATGGCAGGGAAGTGCCGTACTACCAGATGCTGCTGGGCGGCGGCCTCGACTCCGAAGGCATCCTCCGGTTCGGCATGGCAATTCAAAGCTTGCCGGCGCGTCTGGCGCCCGTAGCAGTCGAACGCGTGCTCGATCACTTCCTGGCGCATCGCCAGGAAGCGGAGAGCTTCCGCGGATATGTGCTGCGCTTCAAGGTCGAAACCTTCCGCTCGTTGATCGCCGATTTGGCGAAACCCGACGCCGATGATCCCGATATGTTCCGCGATTGGGGCGACGAAGTCGCCTACTCGCTGCAGTTGGGACGCGGAGAGTGCGCCGCCTGAGCGGAGATCTTCCGTTCCTAGCTTCGCTTCGAGGAGCGGGCCGATTGCGTTCGCACAGCGTCGCTTACCACAGCGCTCGCAAGAGCGGCGGCAGGCATGGCTACCGGTAGATCTACCATCGCGGCCATCGCCTGCACTTCCAGCCCCTGAGCTTCCTTGAGGAATGTAAGCCGGCCCTCAGTCGCGTCGTAATCGACTCGCACCCAGTCGCCGCCTTCAAGTTGATCCGTGGCGATCAGGTTCGAAAGCGGCTGCACGAGCAATCGTTCGATGGCGCGTTTCAGGTGGCGCGCGCCATACTTCATGTCGGTGCCTTCGGTCAGCAGGAATTCGCGCGCGGGGGCGGTCAACTGGAACACGAACGCCCGGTCCGGCGAAGTGTTGAAAACGCGCTGCTGTACCTGGTTCAATTCGATGTCGAGAATGCGGCGTAGCTCCGCCACGCCAAGCGGATGGAACGTCACGATCTTATCAAGGCGATTGATGAATTCCGGCGTAAACTTACGGCGCGCCGCTTCCAGGCCGCTTCGTGACAGCTTCCCGCTCAACTTCTCGTCAACTTCGGTTTTTTCAACGCTAGCACCCGGCTGAAATCCCAACCGCGGGCTGATCAGGGCGCTCATCTCGGTGGCGCCGAGGTTGCTCGTCATGAAAATCAGCGCGCGGGAAAAGTCCACCTTGCGGTTGTCGCCCAAGGTGAGGGTCGCCTTATCAAGGATGCCGAGCAGCAGGTTCCACAGGGCGTCGCTCGCCTTCTCGATCTCGTCGAAAAGAACGAAACTTAGCTTACATGTTTCAGTCTGGTACTGATTCAGCATCTCCTGGCTCAACAGGGGATGGGTCTCACGGTGGCCCAAATATCCGGGAGGGGAGCCGATCAGCTTGGCGATCTCGTGGCTGTGTTGAAACTCGGCGCAGTCAATCTTGATGACGGCGCGCGGGTTGCGCAACAGGCACTCAGCGGTTGCCTCCACAATGCGTGTCTTGCCGCTGCCTGTCGGGCCAAGAAAGAGGAAATTCCCAACCGGCCGGCCGGGGGCGGTCAGGCCGGTGAGGTACATCTGGTAGATGTTCACTATCTGCTGAATCGCCTCGTCCTGGCCGACAATGAGCCGCTGCAAGCTTGTTTCTAGCCCTTCGGCGGCGCGTCCGGTCCGGGTCGGGTCTAACGGGATGTTCGTTCTCGTCATGTAGCGCCTCCTTCCCAAATCAACTTCCAATCGTCTTCTGAGCAACTCGCGTGCCAATGTCGTCGTCTCCACGGCTCTGGCTAACTTATCGTTCAGTTCGGCGAGTTGTTGTAAGACGAGAACTGTGTCACTTCTTGGGAGGTTTGGACGGTCGCACTTCAACACGGCTCACCAGTGTACGCGGTGGCATCCGCAGCAGCATTTCGACAATGTCGGCGATGTCCTCGGAGGCGATTTTCCACTCCGCGCCCGTGCGATTGGCGCCGAACTCCGTATCGACGCTGCCCGGCATGATGTAGCTGACTTTCACGTTATCGCCGCGGTGGTCGAGCATCATCGCTTCGGAGAAGCCATTCAATCCGAATTTAGACGCGTTATACGCCGCGCCCCCGGCAAACGGATTCTTCCCGGCCAGGCTGCTGATGTTTATAATGTAGCCACCGCCGCGGGTGGCAAACCGCGCCAGCGCTTCGTGGCTGGCATAGAACACCCCCGACAGGTTCGTGGCGATCGTTTCGTTCCATTCCGGAATTGTGAGCCTGGCCGTGTCCCGAAAAGTACCAATCCCGGCATTATTGACCAGGATGTCGAGCCCGCCGAACTCCGCATCGACCAACCTGAAAAATTGTGCAACTGCCGCGCTGTCTCCGGCATCGCAGGCCGCCCCAATCACTCGGATGCCCGTTTCACCGGACGAGGCGCGCGCGGCCTGCTCCAGTGCCTTGGCGGCCTCACGGGCCGAAGTCTCGCTGCGGCCGCTGATGGCCACGTTGGCTCCGGCCGAGGCCAAGCGAAGCGCAATGGACCGGCCGATCCCGCGCGTGGCGCCGGTAACGATTGCATTCTTGCCGGCGAGAAACAAGCCGGCTTCGGACTGCGTCTTATGATTTGGCATTCTCGTATCCCTTCCGATTCTCCGCCGCTCAGCCGCGCCACGGCAACAACCGATTTGTTCATACTAGGGAGGCTGGCGGTCCCCGGCGTTCGGCCTCGGACCGGTAGCAGAGAGGCGTGAGCGGAATGACGGTGCTGCCACAGCGGACCAAGGGCTGGTTGAACCTGGCCCTGTATCTCGGATGGGCGTTGGGAATCCTGCTGTTTGTTCACTCGATAGCCAACTACCGCTTTGTAGCTGGACGTCTTCTTCAGGAAGCGGCCGAGCGCGAGTCGGGCAGGAAATTTGGCGATGTCCTGCGGACGCTTCGCGCCTCGGAAACAAACTCACTACAAGATGTTGTGGACACCGTCCGCCGCGAATCGCCCCAACAGATCGCCTGGATCCGGGTGACCTCCTTCGATGGGCGGCTCCTGGCCTCAACCGGCGACCCGGGCGGGGAACCCCTCCCTTCCGCTGGGGCTGTGGACCGGGGGGCGAACTTGCATCAACCCGTCGTTCGCCTCGCCGGCTCCGGGCCACGCAGGGTCCTGATCGCGGCCTCGCGGCTGCGGTTGCCCCGCCGGCCGGGGGAAATCCCGCATCCGGGTAGGCCTGGCGAGGCCGGCATCATCGAGATCGCAATCCTCCTGCACGGCGTCTCGGTCTCGTTCACACGGCTGGAGACGAATCTGATCCTGGGCTGTCTGGCCGCGCTGGCCTTGCTCGCCTCCAATGCCTGGATTGCCGTGCTGCTCCGCCGCCATCTTCACGCCTGGGAAGCCGGCAAGCAGCTTGAACTGGCGCGTAACGTCCAGCACGACCTTCTGCCCTCGCCCGGCGGCGGCCAGAACCCCTGCGAACGGCTCGAGTTCTCCGCTCTCTTCGTCCCCGCCGCTCAAGTGGGCGGCGACTTCTACGACGTCTTCGATGCCGGCGCGGGAAATCTTTCGCTGGTCATCGGCGACGTGTCCGGCAAGGGTGTGTCGGCGGCTCTGCTCGCGGGTGTCATCCACGGCGCCGTTCGGTCATCCCCGTGGGCGCAGTCGCTCGCCGGCCATGAGCTCGCTACCCGAAGGTTGAACAGGCTGCTGACCGAAAAAAGCGATAGCGCCCGCTTCGCCACACTCTTCTGGGCCAGCCTCGACCCCCGCGGTACCCTGCGCTATATCAACGCCGGCCACCTGCCTCCGTTGCTGGTTCGCACCCGCGCCGGCGCCGTCGTGGAACTCCTGAACGGCGGCGGAGGTCCCGTGCTTGGGCTGCTTCCACACGCCGGCTATGCAGCCCAGGAGGTCGCCATTGAGCCGGGCGATCTGATAGTGATGTACTCCGACGGCGTCGCCGAAGCCATGAACGCCGCCGGCGAGGAGTTCGGCGCCGAACGCCTCGCCGCGGTGGTCCGCGAGAACGCCGCGCAGTCGCCCGACGAGATCCGCGACGCGGTCCGCCTCTCGATCGCGCAGTTCCTCGGCCCGATGAAACCGCACGACGACCAGACCCTCGTCGTCGCCCGTCTCATGCCCGTCGCCGAAAGCGAACCCGCGACGCAGACCCAAGAGGCAGTCCCCGGTCAGGCCAGTTCCTCGCCTGCGGCAAGGTAGAATCCGTAAGCGCTCCGCCTCGCTGCCCGCGGATGTACACTCATGGGTGCGACCTCCCCTGCGGCGGGGATTATCCGCCGGCGCCGGTCGACATCTCTACTGAAGGAGATCCCCTGATGGCTTCCGTTGTATCCCAGGCCGAAGGCATTGCCGTAGGTCCTACCAAGCTGCTCATCAACAACAAGTGGGTTTCGAGCAAATCGGGCAAAACATTCCCGACCCTCAATCCTGCCACCGGCGAAGAAATCTGCCGGGTCGCCGAAGCCGACTCGCCCGATGTCGACGAGGCCGTCAAGGCCGCCCGGCGTGCGTTCGATGAAGGCCCCTGGCACAAGATGAACGCCAGCGAGCGCGGCCGCCTTATGAACCGTCTGGCGGACCTCATGGAGAAGCACGCCGACGAACTGGCGCGCCTGGAAGCGCTCGACAATGGCAAGCCGTACGCAGTCGCCCGCGCCGCCGACATCCCGCTGTCCATCGCCTGCTACCGCTACTACGCCGGTTGGGCGGACAAGGTCCACGGCAAGACCATCCCGGTGAATGGGAACTACTTCTGCTACACGCGCCACGAACCGGTGGGCGTGGTCGGCCAGATCATCCCCTGGAACTTCCCGCTCCTCATGCAGGCCTGGAAGCTCGGGCCGGCCCTGTCCACCGGCAACACCGTCATCATGAAGCCCGCCGAACAGACTCCGCTCACCGCGCTTCGCGTCGGCGAACTGGCCCTTGAAGCCGGCTACCCCGAGGGAGTGCTCAACATCCTGCCCGGCTACGGCCCCACCGCCGGCGCGGCCATCGCCCGGCACTGGGACGTCGACAAGGTCGCCTTCACAGGCTCCACCGAAGTCGGCAAACTCATCATGGAGGCCGCCGCGCAGTCCAACCTGAAACGTGTCACCCTCGAACTCGGCGGTAAGAGCCCGAACATCGTTTTCGCCGACGCCGACATGGAGGAGACCATCGAAGGCTGCCACTTCGCGCTGTTCTTCAACCAGGGCCAGTGCTGCTGCGCGGGCTCGCGGCTCTTCGTCGAAGAGAAGATCTACGACGAGTTCGTCGAGCGTAGCGCAGCCCGCGCCCGCCGCCGCACCGTCGGC
>DAIDIH010000343.1 GCA_027459465.1 Bryobacterales bacterium
CTCGCGGTGCGCCCGAACAACGCGCGTCGTGTCATCTCGTTCTCAAACATGGCTCGTCATTCCTTCGTGATCGTCTCGTCCAGATTCAACATCGCGCTCGCCACCGCGGTGTAGGAGGCCAGCTCCGCCGCATCGAGCGACGCATCGCGCAGCGACTCGCCCTGTTTCAGGAACTCCTCCGCCGCCTTCGGGTCCGCCTGGTAGCGCTTCTCGAAATGATCGAGCATCTTCACGAGTGCCCGCTCCTCGCCCGGCTCCGGCGCGCGGTCCAGCGCCTTCCACCATCCGTATTCGATCCGCGACGATGCGCTCGCCCCGCCTTCGAGCATCATCTTCTCCGCCAGTTTCCGCGCCGCTTCCAGATACGCGACATCGTTCATCAGCGTGAGGGACTGCAGCGGCGTGTTCGTCCGCGTCTCGCGCACGATGCACGTCTCGCGCGTCGGCGAATCGAAGTTGATCATGTCCGGCGGCGGCGACGTCCGCTTCCAGAACGTGTACAGCGTGCGCCGGTACAGCCCTTCGCCGTGGTCGGCGTGGTACCCGTCGCCGCCCCCGAGTTCCGTCCACAGTCCCGCCGGCTGATACGGCTTCACCGAAGGCCCGCCCTGCTTTTCCACGAGAAGCCCCGCGACAAACAGCGCCTGGTCGCGAATCATCTCCGCCGGCAGCCGCACCCGCGGACCCCGCGCCAGCAGACGGTTCTCCGGGTCGCGCTGCTCGAGTTCCGGCGTCACGCGTGAGGATTGCCTATACGTCTGGCTCATCACGATCGTCTTCACGATGTGCTTCACGTCCCAGCCCGAGTCCATGAACTCGACAGCCAGCCAGTCCAGCACGTCCTGATACTCCGGACGCTCGCCCTGCACGCCGAAATCTTCCACCGTCTTCACCAGGCCGGTGCCGAAAAACATCTGCCAGAACCGGTTCACCGTCACACGCGCCGTCAGCGGATTCGACCGGTCCACAATCCATTCGGCGAGGCCAAGCCGGTTCGCCGGCGCGCCCTTCGGCATCGGAGGCAGCGCGCTCAGCGTGCCCGCCGTCACTTCGTCGCCGTGCGCATCGTAGACGCCGCGCTTCAGGATGTAGGTCTTGCGCAACCCCGGCACTTCCTTCATCACCATCACCGTCGGAATCGTCGCGTTGTAGGCGTCGCGCGCTTTCACGGCCCCGGCGAGCGCCGCCTGCGCCTGCCGCACATCCCTCGGCGCGCCGGTGGCCAAAAAACATAAATGGAGCTTCGCGTTTTCCGGTTTCGTGCGCGCTTCCGTCGCCGTCCGCGCGGCCTCGCGCACTGTCGCATCGGTGGCCAGCGCCTCGACTTCGTCGCCGGTGAGCGCGCGGTTGTAAATCCGCGCATCCGAAATCTCGCCTTTGAAACGCAAGCCTCCGCCCGCGCCGATGCGCACCGGCTTCTGAATATCCATGGGCCAGTTCAGCTCGTCGAACAGGATCTTCGTTTTCAGTTCGCGCCCGTCCACCCACATGTGCACGCCCTTGGCGTAGCGGCTTCCGTCGTAGGTCACCGCGACGTGCCGCCATGTGTCGAGCGGCAGCGTCTCCTCGCTCTCCACCCGCATGCCGATGTCGGTCCAGCGGTAGATGATGTGCAGCCGGAGATGGCCGTTGATCAGATAGAGCGCGTGTCCCTGGCCTTCGAAGTAGTCGTCGGCCTTTGAAACAATTGCACCATTTAATGTTTCGGGCTTGATCCGCGCCGTGAAGGTGAACGGGCTCAGATAGTCGAGCTTGACGCGCGACGTCTTGCCCTCCGTGCCGGGCGAGGTGACGAAGTTCTTCCCGTCGAAAGGCGCCGAAGGCGTCTCGTGGACCAGCAGGCCGCCGGTGACGGTCCAGTCTTTTCGCCCCCAATGCGCCTCGTGCCTGGTCCAGCGCTGCTCGTCGCGCGCGATCTCCGGCGCCAGCGCCTCCCAGGCCTTCTGCTTGGCGTCGCGGTCCGCGGTGAGCGCGGCCAGGCGCTGCTGCTCCTCCGGCGTCGGCGCTTTAATCATCGGCTCGTCGTTGCCCCAGTTGTACACGAGGCCCTTCTCTGGCACGTTGTTGAAGAACGCGAACATGCGGTAGTAGTCGCGCTGCGGGATCGGATCGTACTTGTGATCGTGGCAGCGCGCGCAACCCACCGTCAGCCCAAGCCACACGGTGGATGTCGTCTCGGCACGGTCCGCCACATACTCGACGCGGAACTCTTCGGGCACGATGCCGCCTTCGGCGTTGGTCCGGTGGTTGCGCAGGAAGCCCGTGGCGATGATCTGATCGAGCGTGGGATGAGGCAGCAGGTCGCCGGCGAGTTGGTCGATGGTGAACTCGTTGAACGGCATGTTGCGGTTGAAGGCGTCGATCACCCAATCGCGCCAGCGCCACATCTGGCGGTTGCCGTCGCTCTGGTAGCCGTTGGTGTCGGCGTAGCGCGCCGCCTCCATCCATCGATAGGCCATGCGTTCGGCGTAACGCGGCGAAAGCAGTAGACGGTCTACCTGCTTCTCGTACGCGTTCGGCGACGTGTCGGCGAGGAACGCGCGCTCTTGTTCGGGAGTCGGCGGAAGGCCCGTCAAATCGAGCGAAACGCGCCGCAGCAGCGTGAGTTTGCCGGCTTCGGGCGAAGGCTTCCATCCGAATTCTGCGAGGTGCGCGCGCACGTAGGCGTCGATCGGAGCGAGGTTCGGGTCCGCGTCCTTGGGCAGCGGCGCGCGCGTGGGTGGAATCAGCGCCCAGTGCTTCTGCCACTTCGCGCCGGCCGCGATCCACTGCCGGATCAACTCGACGTCGTGCGCCGGCAGAGCGTCGTGGCCGCTGTAGACGGGCGGCATGCGGCGGGCTTTGTTGGTGGAGGAGATGCGCAGGTAGAGTTCGCTGTGGCTGGGGTCGCCGGGGACGATGGCCGTGTGGCCGCTGGGGAGTTTTCCCTTGGCGACCTCTTCGACATCGAGGCGGAGGCCGGCCATCCGGGTGAGGGAGGAGGGGCCGTGGCAGGTGTAGCAATTGTCGGAGAGGATGGGGCGGATATCGCGGTTGAACTGTGGCGCAAGACCGCTGTCGAGAACGTTACCGGTAACGCTAACAACGTACAGACAACAAAACACGGCAAAAACGGCGAACACTTGGCGAATAGCGGGCATGATGATAAGCGCGCAAACCGCGTAAAAACGCGCACTTGGCGCATTATATCCGACCTCGCCGTGCGCTGGGGCGGGGACTTGGAGTAGGCTGGAACGATGACTCGACGCACGATGTTTCAGACGCTGGCTTCCGCGCCCCTGTTGGCCGGGGCGGCGGCGGAGGCGGCGCCCCGGGGGATGCCGTCTCCGAAGATCCGCGATGTGCAGGTGATCGCCACCGAGCCTGCCGGAGTGCGGCTCACGGTCGTAAAGATACTGACGGACCAGGACGGGTTGTACGGGTATGGCTGCGCGACGTTCACGCAGCGGGCGGACTTAGTAAATGAAGCCGTAACTAAGTATCTGAAACCGTTTCTTGTCGGCAAGCCGGCGGACCGGATCGAGGACACATGGCAGGCTTGTTACGACAGTTCTTACTGGCGGAACGGGCCGGTGCTGAACAACGCGATTGCCGGGGTGGACCAGGCGTTGTGGGACATCAAGGGGCGGATGGCGGGGATGCCGGTGTATGAGTTACTCGGCGGCAAGTGCCGGGAGGCGGCGGCGTGTTACTCGCACGCCTCGGGTGCGGAGATTCCGGAGACGATTGACAACGCGCGGAAGTTGATGGCCGAAGGGTTCAAGCATGTCCGCGTGCAGGTGGGCGTGCCGGGGATGGCCGGATACGGTTCGGCGCGGAACGGGACGCGGGTGGCGGCTCTGCACGACGATCCCGTATTCGACCCGGCGGTGTATATGCGGCGGGCGATTCAGTTACTCGAAGAATCCCGGAAGCAGCTTGGCGACGAAGTGGAGTTACTGCACGACGTACATGAGCGGGTGACTCCGAACCAGGCGGTGAATTTTGCGAAAGCGATCGAGCCGGTACGCATCTTCTACTTGGAAGACGCGCTGAGCCCGGAAGATATCGACTACTTCCGGCAGATCCGCTCGCAGTGCGCGACGCCGCTGGCGATGGGCGAGTTATTCAACAATCCGCATGAGTGGACGCCGCTGATCGCCAACCGGCTGATCGACTTTATCCGGATTCACGTGACGCAGGCGGGCGGGCTGACGCCGTGCCGGAAGATCGCGGCGTTTGCAGAGATCTTCGGAGTAAGAACGGCGTGGCACGGGCCGGGCGATGTTTCGCCGGTGGGTCATATGGCCAACGTGACGCTGGACGTGGTTTGTTACAACTTCGGCATCCAGGAGTATTCGGGGTTCAACGACCGGGAACGGGAAGTGTTTCAAGGCTGCCCGGAGTTGAAGGACGGGTATCTTTATCCGAACGACGCGCCGGGGTGGGGGATTGAGATTGATGAGCGCGCCGCGGCGAAGTATCCGTTTGGATACGGCGAACGCGGCACGCATAAGTTATACAACGGCGGCTGGGGAGTAATCCGCAAGCCGGACGGTACGGTAATTAAACAGTAGACGGCGCTAGAACATCAGGCGGGCGCCCAACTGCAGAGTGCGGG
Source organism: Bryobacterales bacterium (assembly GCA_027459465.1). Lineage (GTDB taxonomy): Bacteria > Acidobacteriota > Terriglobia > Bryobacterales > Bryobacteraceae > JAJYKC01. The sequence goes on from DAIDIH010000343.1 coordinate 4,601, forward strand.
CGCCGCCGGCGCCGGTGACATAGCCGAAGTTCGCGCTGCCGAGGTTGGTCCCGGGGTTGGAGAACTGCGGCGTGTTGGTGATGCTGAGTCCTTCGAAGCGCATTTCGAGGTGGAAGCGCTCGGTGAGGTTGAAGGTGCGGAACAGCGAGGCGTCGAGGTTGAAAAAGCCCGGACCGCCGAGGACATAAGGGCCGAGGTTGCCGAAGGTTCCGGCGGCGGGGGCGGCGAAGCTGGCCGGGCTGAACCAGGGGTTGCCGATGTTAATGCCGTGGAGAATGTGAACCGGGGCGATGAGGTTGGGAGACTGGCCGTTGCCGGGAGCTTCGAGGCCGGCGGAGCTATAGGTGAAGTTCAGCGGCGTGCCGCTCATGGCGGTGAGGATACCGTTGAGTTGCCAGCCGCCGAGGATGGCGGCGCCGACGCCGGAGGTCACCCAGTGCTTTCCCTTTCCGAAGGGGAGTTCCCAGAGGTAGCTTTGAACGAAGGTGCTGGTGCGGTTGAAGTTCGTTGGGGCGTAGCTGCGGTTGGCGTTGATGTAATACTGCAGGCCGCCGTCTTCGGATTGATAGCCGAGGGCCTTGCCGTAGGTGTACGACGTGGTGATGAGCAGTCCGTTCTGAAACTGGCGGTCCAACTTGACCTGGAGGGCGTTGTAACTGGAAGAGAAGCCCTGGAAGAGTAAGTTGGTGGAGGACTTGATTCCCCAGGCGTTATAGAGGGGCTGGCCGGCGACGCCGAGGCCGGGGAACAGTCCGGCGTTGATGTTCATGTTGGCCGGCTGGTCGACGCCGTGGTTGCCGACGTAGGCGACGTCGAGGGTGAAGCCTTCGGGCAGGGCCTGCTCGATGGCGAAGTTCCAGCTTTCAACGTAGGGTTCGCGGAAGTGCGAGTTGACGATGAAGTACTGCTGGTTGGGGTTGGCGTTTGTGATGATGCCGTTGGAGGGGACGACGGCGGGCGTGGGCGGCGGGAAGCCGGCCTGAAACGTGGCGATCTGGCCGCTGGGCAGGAGCGCGGGGCCGAAGCCGGAAACCGCCGGGTTGAACGAGTTGTTCTGTTTGACCGGGAAGTTATAGGCGTAGTTATTGTCCGGGAACGGGGAGTAACTGATGCCGAAGCCGGTGCGGATGACGGTTTTTTCGGTGAGGCGGTAGGCGGCGCCGAAGCGGGGACCGAAGTCGGCGTAGTTGTTCTGGATGCCGCAGTCGAGCGGGTTGTTGCCGAGGCCGCAGAGGACGAGGGAGTTGTTGAGAGGGTCGTAGTTGGAAAAGCCGCCCGGGAAGTGCGGCGTAGCGGGCGGATAGTATTCCCAGCGCAGGCCGGCGGTGATGGTGAGTTTCGGAGTTACGACCCACTTATCCTGGACGAAACTGAAGAACTGGGTGGCGCGGTAGGCCGGGAAGTAAATTGGCAGGTCGCGGCCGACTAAGTTCGGAACGTCGAGGAGAAAGCTGGCGAAGTCGTTGCCGAAGCTGGTTTTGGCGCCGGGGATGGAGGTCTGGCCGTCGGCGAAGGCGAAGAGGCCGCGGGGGCTGTAGGTTTGTTCCTGGAGTAAGTCGTCGCGGATGCGGCGGAGATCGACGCCGAACTTGATGGTGTGGTTGCCGACGATTTTTGTCCACGTGTTGACGGCGTCGATGTTGGTTTCGGCGCGGACCCAAGGCATGGAGGCGGAGTAGCCGACCATGGGGCTGGAGAAGCCGTTGATGTTGACGCTGGAGAGGCCGCTGGTGAAGGGTTCGACGTTGACGCCGGGGATGCCGATGGCGGTGGAAGCGTTGGAGCCGTAGTCGGCATTGTTGGCGACGTTGCGGTAGCGGTTGACGCCGATGCGGGCTTCGGTGATGAGGGTGGGGGAGAAGATGTGGTCGTAGTTGATGCCGGCGCTGTACATGGTCTGGTTGCCGGTGCCTTCGAAGGCGCCTTGGGCGGGACCGCCGGCGAGGCCGAAGATCGGGGCCTGGTAGACGACGGGACGCTGGAAGCTGAAGCGGCCGCTGATGCGATCCTTCGAGGTGGTGTTGTCGTCGATCTTGATGTCGGTGGAGTCGGAGTCCTTGCTGAAAGGAAGCAGGCCGAAGTAGTTGTTGGTGAAACCGGAGCCGTTGTTGGGCTGGGGAACGAGGCCCATGAGTTTGGCCGAGATCGGGTTGATCATGCTGGCGGGGATCTGGTTGTTGGGGAAGGGAGTGCGGCCGGTGCCGTTGGGGTTGCCGGTGAAGGGGTTGTAGATGACGGTCGGCGAGGCGGCGAGGTTGCCGGTGCGGAAGTTGGTGGTGGGTATGCTGGCTAAGTTGGCGTTGGCTTCGTGGTCGAAGACCTTCTGGTAGTCGACGAAAAAGAAGGTGCGGTTGCGGATGATGCGACCGCCGAGGGTGCCGCCGAACATGTTATAGACCTTGGGGCCGATGGATTTGTCGAAGAAGTTCCGGGAGTTCAGGTCGCTGTTTTGGAGGAACTCGTAGAGTTCGCCGTGGAACTCGTTGGTGCCGGATTTGAGAATGACGTTGGTGACGGCGCCGGTGGCGCGGCCGAGTTCGGCGTCGTAGTTACTGGTGGAGGCGTCGACGGTCTGGATGGCTTCCATCGGAGGGATGAGCACCTGGAGGAGGCCGGTGCGTTCGTTGTCGTCGATGCCTTCGAGCTGAAGGTTGTTGGCGAGGCGGGACTGTCCGTTTACTTGGGTTGACAAAGCACTTTGCGCATTAAAAAACTGCGAGTGGGCGAAGAAGGCGCGGGTGGTGCCGGGGACGAGGTTGAGCATGCTCTGAAAGTTCCGGTTCGTTCCGAGAGGCATGGCTGACAATTGCTGGCTTTCGAGGTTGCGGCCGGTGTCGGCGCGGTCGGTTTCTAGCGGGGGCGTGGCGGCGGTTACTTCGACGGACTGGCTGATGTTGCCGGGTTGAAGCTGGACGTCGACGCGCTTTTCGGTATTGACGATGACATTGTTGTTCTGGCGGACTTCCTTCTTGAAACCTTGGGCTTCGACGGCGACGGTGTAAGTGCCGGGAGGCAGGTCGGGAAAAGTGTAGTTTCCGCTTTCGTTGGTTTGGCCGGCGCGGCTGACCCCGGTACGCTCTTCGGTGATGGTGACAGCGGCCTTGGGAATAATGGCGCCTGATGAGTCGGTGACGGTTCCGAGCAGCGTGGCGTTGACGGCCTGAGCGTTAGCGTTCCCAATGGCCAAGCCAAAGAAAACCGCGAGTGCGGCGACAGCAGACAGACTACAAGCCTGTCGGATATTACTCGACATGGTGAGGAACCCCCTGATGTTCCTGAGAGGGGAGAATATCGCAGACCGGGTGGGTTCGTCAAGAGTTTTGATGTATGCAAAAAACTGTTAGCGAAGTTGAAAGGCGGTTGGCCGGCGCAGGGGGCCGATCTGAAGTGGCCGTGGAATCGATTTCGGAGTTCGAACGCGCGGTTGAGGCGGTTTGTCAGGGAGACGCCGGGAGACGAAGGGAGATGCTGCGCGAGAACCCGGACCTGGCTCACGCGCGGTCGGCGCGCCAGCATCAGGCGACACTCTTACACTATGTGCCGGCGAATGGCGTGGAAGACGATCGGCAGAGAACGCCGCCGAACGTGGTTGAGATCGCGACGATATTGCTCGACGCCGGCGCCGAGGGGGACGCGGTTGCCGGCGCGTATGGCAAGGACACGGCTCTCGCGCTTACGGCCACCAGCGTTCATCCGCTTCGCGCGGGCGTTCTGATCCCGCTGCCCGAACTGCTGCTCGAGCGAGGCGGGCGCGTTGATGGCGGGCCGGGCGTGGGGCGCCTGGATCTGGTTAAGAGTTTCTTTCTCTCGGACGGATCGCTCAAGCCGGATGCAACCCGGGCGCAGATGGAAAGTGGATTTATCTGGGCGTGCGAGTATGGCCGGGCGGAGGTGGGCGACTTTCTCCTCAATGCCGGCGTCGATTCGAACACTTACCGGCAGCACAAGCTGACGGGGCTTCACTGGGCCGCGATGAGCAGGGATGTTGAGACGGTGACGGCGGTTCTGAAACACAACCCGCCGCATGAAGCGCGAAGTGTCTGGGGCGGGACGCTGCTGGCTTCGGCGGTGTGGGCTGCGACTGGGGCCGATGCGGACGATCCGGCGCGACCCAACGGGGATTGGACCGCGGTTATCCAAGCGCTGCTCGAAGCCGGGGCGGATATAAGTGCCGTCGAGTACCCGACGGGCAAGCCGGGTATCGATAAGATACTTCGTCGCTACCGGGCTAGGTAAGCGGCGTAAGAAGCCGCCTCCGTGTCCCGTTCGGGGGATATCGTTCAGCGTGTTCCCGGACTGGGGGTTGGGCTCATGTGTTACCCGGCGGCCGGCGAAGTTACGGGGTGCGCACGAAAACGTGCATCACGCTGTTTGCGTTGCGGTAGTAGGCTGCGATCGCGGCTTTCGGAGGCGTTGTGCGCGCACCCGGCCTGCCGGCACAGGCGAGTGTGTAATTTCAAACGCCGCCAACCGCGCCACCGTAATGCTGAACCTCCAGTTCGGAGACATCGTGACTCTGGCCCGCGGCGCCTGGCCGTGCGGACGCACCTTGCCGTGTATTGAGCGCACCGAAGGCCGCGGTGCCGATTTGAAGCGGCTGGCCGATTGAGGGGCAATCGATATGGACATGAACTAAAGGGCATCTCACAAGCGAATAAGGGGACCCGGCATCCCAGTGCCGGGTGGCCGGCAGGGACCGATTCAGTCATATTGAACCAGGCGTCAATGAAAAAACTAACTGAGGTCGAGGCGGCTTTGCTTAAGAGCGCCGCGATGGATCAGATGACCGAGAGCCGCGCGGGCACAGGCAAGGCTATAAACCGCAGCGTTCGCCGAATTTGGGAGTACGGCGAGGGCAAGAAGACGGCCGTAAAGGTTGGGGGAAGCCTCGCGATCGCCGGCATATTCGGAGCGGCGGGTGCGGCCACCCATGGAGTCGGGCTGCCGATCGTGATCGGACTTGCGGCCGGTGGTTTAGTCGTAGGAAAGCTGTCGGATACCGCGTTCGCCAAGGTGTGGGGACGGCAGTACATGGGCGCCGGCAGGACCAGGGAGTGGGTTGAGGAATTTCAAACGCCGGCAGACATGGGCGAAGCGAAGCTGCTGGAGGAACGCGCGCACAAGACGATCCGCCGCGCTTATCAGCACTATCGCACGGGGTTCGCAAAGGGGAAGCGCTGCCGGCGGGGGCGATTCTGACAAGCTGCGACCAGTGCGTGGCGGCGCTGGCCAAGGCTCTGGGCGCGAAGCATCACCTGGATAAAGCGCGGCTGGATCTGCATCCGGCGCTCTTTCTGGCGGAAGCGTTGATGATCGCGCACTATGATCGGTGGAAAGATTTTAAGGATCACGAAGAGGTTGTGTGCAACGCCGAGTGGCACCCCAATGAAAAGTGCCCGGGGAAATGTTTCATGACCCTTTCGAAAACGATGCCTCCCGCGCTGGTGAAGGAGCACCTGTGGACCCAGGGGGACATCGACAGACAGGCGAGAAAACTGGATCATGCCCAGAGGACCCTTGAGACCGATCCCACGATTCAGGGATCGGGTCCGTGGCAGGGCTACAACAAGGAGCTCAGGTGGCCGTATGAGGATGCGATGGCGATCTACGACAATCGCCAACTAGCCAAGCTCAAGCACGGCGTCACGAATATGTGGGATCGCAAGACGAAAGGCGAGCAGAAGGCCTTTGTCGCCAAGCAGGGCGCGAGTATCGGCTTAGCGGCTTTGGGCGGCGGTATTCATGGCCATTACGACGAAGTCCTCGATGGGGTGGCAATCCTGTTGGACGCAGGGTTAACCGCGCTCGATACGAGTAGCGCGGAGGGAATCGAATCGCTCGACCGCGGGCCGACCAAGCCCACCAACCTCGCTAAGCACAAAGACGGGTCGCAGATTGCGTCGGAATCGCAGGAGGCGATGCGCAAAGCAGCCGTTCACCTGTTTGAGATTAATACGATCTGCGGAGCGGTGGAGAAGGCGAATGGCAACAGGATTGGCGACTGCGA
>DAIDIH010000344.1 GCA_027459465.1 Bryobacterales bacterium
GGTGAATCCGAAGCTGACGCTGAATTTCGGCGTCCGGTACGATCTGCAGACGCCGCTGTGGGAGCGGGACAACCGGATGGCGAGCTTCGATTTCTTCCCGGGGAGTCCGGGATATGGAACGCTGATCGACGCAACGAGCGGGGGGTTTTTGGCGCGAACATTCAGCAATCTCGATACGAACAATTTCGCACCGCGGCTTGGGTTTGCCTATCAGCTCGATTCGAAGACGGTGATTCGCAGCGCTTACGGCGTTTTTTATGGCGGGTTGGGATATCAGGACATCGCGCATTCGGGGGCGGCGAACCCGCCGTTCTTCATGAGCGTGTCGGCGCCGTCGGCGACGTCGGCGGCGCTGTCGAGCCTGGTTGTTTCGCAAGGTTATCCCCCGGGTCTTCTGAGCACGACGAATCTGAAGAACCCGAACCTGTTCGCGCTGTCGCCGCAGTTTCCGATGCCGATGGTGAACCAGTGGAATTTCAGCATCGAGCGGCAGTTGCCGGACGACAGCGTGCTGACGGTGTCGTATGTGGGATCGAGCACGTCGCACCTGATGGGGGACAACAATATCAATTCGCCGCCTCCGGGGCCGGGGGCGATCAACCCGCGGCGCCCGTTTTCGCAGTACGGCGACATCATCTTTCAAACGCCTTACGGTCATGCGACGTATGAGGCGCTGCAGGCGACGTTTCAGAAGCGGTATCAGAACGGGCTGTCGATCTTGGCCGATTACACCTGGAGCCACGCGATCGACAACGTGCTGAACAACGAAGACAACGTGGGCGGCGGCGTGCCGCAGAACCCGCTGGACTGGGCGCTCGAAAAGGCGGATTCCGGCTTCGACGTGCCGCAACATTTCGTGGCCAACGTGATTTACCAACTCCCTGTGGGCGCGCAAGGGAAATGGCTAGGCGGTTCGCGGGTGGCGCGGGCGGTATTCGGCGGATGGCAGGTGGGCGGGATCTTCGTGGATCAGAGCGGATTTCCGCTGACCCCGACGGTGAGCCCGAACCCATCGAATACGACGACGCCGGCGCGGCCGAACCGGGTGTGCAACGGGAATCTATCCGGGTCGTCTCAGACGCTGAACCAGTGGTTCCAGGTTTCGTGCTTCGCGCCGGCGGCGCCGTACACGTACGGCAATTCGGCGCGGGGTGTGATCCGCTCGCCGGGGTTGGTGAATCTGGACGCGCTGGTGGACCGGAATTTCACGCTGACGGAGCGGATGAATCTCGAGTTCCGGTCGGAGTTTTTCAACTTCACGAACTCGGCGCATTTCGGGGCGCCGGACATGGTGATCGGGACTCCGCAGGCGGGGCGGATCACGTCGGACATTGCGCCGAACCGGGAGATTCAGTTTGCGCTTCGGCTGATGTTTTGAGGAGGGAAGCGCTGACGCACAGCGTGACGGGGCGGCACACTCCGAGTCGAGGCGGGGCTATTGTTTCTCGCGGGTTAGCGTTGGAGTGTGGATTGCAATGATGGCGCAGGGTGAAGAGGCTCCACGCTGCGGCGGCGTTGTTGTGCCTGGCCGGCGTTGTGCCGGCGCGGGCGGGGAGCGACGCCGAGGCGGCGAGCGAGTATAACGTCAACAACCGGTACACGGTGGAGAGCATTGTCTTCGCCGGGAACAAGGCGCCGCGGGTAAGCGATTCGCTGAAGGAGCGGATCCATCTGTTGGTGGGGCGCAAGCTGAATTCGGCGGCGATGCAGGGGCTGTGCCGGGCAGTGGGCGAGGAGCTTCGCTCGAAGAACGTGCGGTTTCACCTGGTGCGGGGATCGCGGCCGGAGCTGGTGGGGGTGGTGCTTGACGTGGAGCCGAACCCGTCGCACTTCGATGTGAACCTGCCGCGGGTGGTGTACAACTCGGCGCTGGGGTGGACGGCGGAAGGTGCCGCGACGGCGACGTTCGGCACGAGCGTGCTGACACTGACGGCGATTCGCGACGCCGAAGATATGGCCGCAACGGTGGGAGGGTTCCGGGCGGCGTATCAGAAGAACGGCCTGATGGCCGGCGCGATGCAGTTGTCGGTGCAGTTTGAAGATTTTCAGAACTCGTACCAGTCCCCAGCGCTCGCGGCGGCCGGGCCGTCGGAGGCGGGGCTGATTCGATCCAGTTGGGATGTGCTGCCCGCGGTTCATCTGCTGATCTGCGACGACGTGACGCTGACGGCGGGGTTTGAGATCGAGCAGTTACATCCTCTCGATTCGGCCGCCCGAGCCGAGACCGTCAACTCGCTGGTAAATACCCTGCGCTTCCAGCGGCAGTGGGCGGGCGCGGACGATTCCGTTCAGGAATTGGAGGCAGGCTACGCCCTGCAGGCGGCCGCCAGAACGATGGGGTCCGACTTTGGTTTCGCCAAGCAGCAGCTCGACGCGCGGTATGGGTGGCGGCGCGGGCGGCACCGGGTGGAGGCCTCGATGCTTGCGGGAACGATCGCCGGCGTGGCGCCGCTGCCGGAGCGGTTTGTACTGGGGGACAGCACGACGCTCCGGGGGTGGAACCGGTTCGACATCGATCCGTTGGGCGGGGATCGGGCGGCGGAGGCGTCGCTGACGTATGGCTACCGGGCGGCTCGCGTATTTTACGATACGGGGTCGGTGTGGCTTCGCGGAGAGAGCCCTGAACTGCGACAATCGGTAGGTGCAGGCATCGAGCGGGAGCGGATGCTGCTCGCCGTTGCCTTCCCACTCTGTCAGGGCCGGGTTGAACCGGTGCTGATCGCCGGAATGAACTTTTGATTGACGCCCGCATCAGAGCCGCCGTCGCCGCCGCGGGATTGTTTGCGGCCGCCGCCTACGGTCTCAGCGTCTCTTCGGCCCTGCTGGTGGTGTCTCTTCACGGCGATCAGCTTGGCGTGGCGGCGCCGCGGTTTCACTTTCTCACAGGCAAGGCGCTGGACCGGCTGCACGACGGGCTGTCGCTGGACTTCGATGCGCAGTTGAGTTTGCTCGAGCCGGAGGCGGCGCCGCCGCTGGAGCGGTCGGTGGACCGGTTCTTGTTCAGCTACGACGTATGGGAGGAGAAGTTCGCGGTGACGCGGTTGCGGGACCCGCGCGAGAAGGCGTCGCATCTGACGGCGTCCGATGCCGAGGCGTGGTGTCTGGGGCGGATGCACCTGGAAGCGGGGCATCTGGACCGGATGCGGCTGCTGATGGTGCGGTTGGAGATGCGGGCGGAGGAGAACGAGGAAGCAGCGCCGCTGTTGGGCGATCCGGGGTTGAACCTGGCGAGCCTGATCGAGATCTTCAGCCGGCCGGCGCGGTCGCAGCAGCAGCACTGGCAGATTGACAGCGTGCCATTCCGGGTGCGCGATCTGGAGCATTGACGTGCACCGGCTGGAGCGCAAGCTGATCGCGGTGTTTCTGGCGGCGACGGCCGCGCCGCTGCTGATCACGCTGTGGCTGTCGGTATCGCTGCTGGACCGGAGCCTGGCGCTGTCGCCGACCAAGGAACTGGACGAGACGACGCAGGCGCTGCGGGATACGGGCCATGCGTATTACGTGCAGACGTGCGCGGCGCTGAAGCGGGATGCGGAGGCCGGACGCGCGGCGCCGGCGCGGTATGGGGTGGCGACGGCGGCGAGTTGGCCGGACGCGTGGCGGCAGTTCTGGAGCGGCAAAGACAGGGAGCGGTTTCTGCTCGATTCGGCGTCGAACCAGGTGCTGTACCTGGCGCGGAGCGGGCATGGACTGCTGGTGTATTCGGCTCCGCTGGGGACGGTGCATCTGGGAGAGCTAACGTCGCTCTACAGCCGGGCGAGGGCGATTCTGGACGCGAGCCTGGCGCGGAACCTGCGGCGGGGCTTCGCGTTGACGCTGCTGCTGCTGGTGGCGTCGATCTGGGTGCTGTCGTTCGCGTTTCTGGCGTATTGGGCGCACCGGCTGAGCCGTCCGATCCGGTCGCTGACGGCGGGCCTGACAGAGGTTGCGGCGGGACGGCTGAACTATCGCGTGCGGGATACCGGGCAGGATGACACGGGCGCGGCGATCCGGGCGTTTAACGAGATGGCGGGGCAACTGGAGCAGTCGCGGGAGCGGCTGGTGGCGATGACGCGGCTGCAAAGCTGGCAGGCGCTGGCGCGCAAGACGGCGCACGAGATCAAGAATTCGCTGACGCCGATCCGGCTGATGATGGAGGAAGTGGCGGCGCGGGCGGGCGGGCGGGACGCGGAGTTTCTGCGGCAGGCGTCGCAGATTGTGGTGGACGAAGTGACGGGGCTGGAGCGGAGGGTGCGGGCGTTTTCCGAACTGGCGAGCGAGCCGCCGTTTTGCCCCAAAGAGCTGGACGTGAATACGCTGCTCGAGGAGCGCATTTCGCTGCTCAAGGCGGCGCATCCGGCGGTGGGCTACCGGATCGAGGCGGCGGAGAGCCTGCCTCCGGCGCTGGCGGATGAAGACCTGCTCAAAGGGGCGCTGACGAATCTGCTGGAGAACGCGGCGGAGGCGGTGGAACCGAAGGGTGAGATTCTGGCGCGGACGCAGGCCGGCGGCGGGCAGCTTTGGATTGAGATTCACGATTCGGGTCCCGGGCTGGAGCCGCATGCACTCCAAACGCTGTTTGAGCCGTCTATTTCGTTCAAGAGCGGCGGCATGGGACTCGGACTTTCTATCGCGCGGAAGAGCGCGCTGCGGATGGGAGGCGATATCGCCTGCATTCCGGGGCGGCTGGGCGGGGCGGGATTCAGGGTGGTGCTGCCGGCGAGCGCGGTGAGATCGTAAAGATGCCGGAAACACGATTGCTGGTATTGGACGACGAGCCGAACATCGGCCGGAGTCTGCAGATGATCCTCGAACATGAGGGCTACGCGGTGTCGGTGGCGCGGACGCTCAATGAGGCGCGCGTCGAGGCTTCGCGGGCGGACGCGATGCTGCTGGACGTGCGTTTGCCGGACGGGAGCGGGATTGCGTTTCTTCGCGAGCAGAGGCTGGCGGGGAACGAAGCGCCGGCGGTGATGATTTCCGGGCATGGGACGATTACGGACGCGGTGGAGGCGACGCGGGCCGGGGCGTTCGATTTTCTGGAGAAGCCGCTGAGCCGGGACCGGGTGCTGCTGGCGGTGAAGAACGCGATCGAGCAGACGCGCCTGCGGCGGGAGAACGCGCAGCTTCGGGAATTGGTTGGAGCGGGGCCGCGGATGATCGGGGTGGCGCCGTCGTTCCTTCGCGTCGTGGAGCAGGCGACGATGGCGGCGCGGTCCGATGCGCGGATTCTGATTAACGGCGAGAGCGGGACCGGAAAGGAACTGCTGGCGGCGCATATTCACCGGGAGAGTCCGTTCGCCGCGGGGCCGTTTGTGAAGGTGAACTGCGCGGCGATTCCGGGGGAACTGCTCGAAAGCGAACTGTTCGGGCACGAGAAGGGCGCGTTTACCGGAGCGATCGCGGCGCGGAAAGGGAAATTCGAGCTGGCTCACGGCGGGACGATTTTCCTCGACGAGGTGGGCGACCTGCACTCGGCGTCGCAGGCCAAACTGCTGCGGGTGCTGCAAGAGGGCGAGTTTCACCGGGTGGGCGGGGAGATGCCGATCCGGGTTTCGGTGCGGGTGGTGGCGGCGACGAACCGCGACCTCGGGACGCTGGTGAGCCAGGGGAAGTTTCGCGAGGACCTTTACTACCGGCTTTGCGTGGTGCCGATCCACATGCCGGCGCTGCGCGAGCGGCTGCGGGATATCCGGCCGATTTCGGAGTATTTCCTGGAAGACTTCTGCTCGCGGAACAATTTCCGGCAGAAGCAGCTTTCCGAGGAGGTGTATCCGCTGCTGGAGGCGTATGGCTGGCCGGGGAACGTGCGGGAGTTGCGAAACATTATCGAGCGGATGGCGATTCTGACGCCGGAAGACCTGATTCCGGCGGCGTCGGTGCCGATTGAGATCCGGCTGGCGATTGATGCGGTGCCGGCTTCGAATATCAAGGAGGCGCGGGCCGCGGCGGAGCGGGATCATATTTTGAAGGCGCTGGAAGAATCAAAGTGGAACATTTCGAGCGCGGCGCGGGCGCTGGGGATGGAGCGGACGAATTTGCACAAACGGATCCGGGCTTTGGGGCTGGCGCGGCCGGCGGCGGCGGGGCCGATCTGAGCGACGGACGGAGGGGCCGGCGCTGGGAGGGGAATTCCGGCCTACCTCGGTGGTCCGAATTGTCCGGTATCTTTCACTACTCCAGTTGAGTTTTTTCTTGCAGTTGGACGGGAGTTTGAGATACTATAGCCGAAGTTTTGAATGACCCATGCGAATCGCCAGGGGCGTATGGGGTGGGTTGTGTAACAGCCCCCTCGGGCGGCTCCGCCGCGGTGCGCATGACATAAGTTAGGAGAAATAAGTAGTGAAAGAAAAAGGTGTAGTGAAATGGTTCAATGCCGCGAAGGGCTATGGATTCATTCAGAGGACTAATGGGGAGGACGTCTTCGTGCACTTCTCGGCGATCCAGATGAACGGTTACCGGACGCTCGAGGAGGGTGCCGAGGTGGAGTTCGAGGTCAAGCGGGGTCCGAAGGGACTGCAGGCCGAGAACGTTTCCCGGCCCTGACCCGGTACAACAATTCAGCTTGCACAAGGGCCGCCCTCGTAGGCGGCCCTTCGTATTTAGAATCAGGTTTACTTATGCGCAGCGCCGTTGACGCCATTCTTCGATTTAACCGGGGATTCGATCCCGCGAGCTTGGTGCTGAAGCGGGAGAAGATGTCCGCGTCGAGCTTTGCGTTTTTCCGGGGGACGTTCCATCTTTTCGCGAGCGATTTGACGGCCGGGCCGTTTCGCAAGTGGCCGGTGGCGGAGGCGTCGGGTCCGATTATCGGGGACCTGCACACGGAGAATTTCGGGACGTTCCGTTCGGTGACCGGCGAAGTCGTTTACGACATCAACGATTTCGACGAGACGACGAGCGCGCCGTACGAGTTCGATTTGCGGCGCGTGGCCACGGCGCTGGTGCTGGCATCGCTCGATGCGTCGCACGCGTTCGGGCACGGGGTTCTGCTGGCGGAGACTTTTGTGCGGACGTACCTGGAGGCGCTGCACCGGCTGGGGAGGCTAAAGCACCGGAGGGAGTTTGAACGTCTGCCGGACCGGCACGATGTGAAGAGGACGCTCGCGCTGGCGGCGGAGCAGTCGCGGGTGGAGATGATGCGGCGTTTGGCGGCGGAGTCGACACGAGGGCGGTTTGTGCTGCAGCGGATCCCAGGGCATCTGAAGCCCGCAGGCCGGGAGGCGGCCGCGGCGGTGGCGGCGGGTTTTGTCCAATATATTGAAAACTGCACGGCGCGGGCGGCGAGGGGGAAACGGAAATACCGGATTGAGGATGTTGCGTTCCGGTTTGCGGGCTGCGGCAGCCTGGGGCGGCGGCGATATGCGCTGCTGCTGAGCAAGGGGGAAGGCGAGGCGTCGTGGGAGACGCTGCGGCTGGTGGAATGGAAAGACTCGCTCGATTCGGCACTCGATGCGCAGCGGCCGCAGTGGAGCCGGGTGAGGGCGAAGCAGGTGGTTGCGAGTACGCTTGCGTTTCAGCTTCACCCGAAGCGCTACCTGGGCTATACGCGGCTAGGCAAGGCGCCGGTGCAAGGGCGCGAGATCGGGGCCAACGACGCCCGGTTTCCGCACCGCGAGTTCACGGTCTTCGAGCGGTTTGAGAAGGCGGCGGCGATCTTTGGCGAGATCACGGCGCGGGCGCATTTGCTGGCGACGATGGGCAAGAGCGGGCCGCGCGCGCTGCTGGGAGAGATCGCCGGGCATGAAGACCGCTTTGTTCACCGGGTGCTGGCGTTCGCGGCGGCGTATGCGGGGCAGACGATCGACGATTTTCACGAGTTTCAGTCGCGGCGGGTCGAGATTACGAAGGCGTGGAAGGGATGATCGCTGAGCGCGGGGCTTAGCGGATTTCGAAGCCGGCGGCGGAAACGAGCGCGGCCTGCTGCACGGTGACGGTGCGGACGTCGGCGCGCGGGGGACCTTCGGAGAGAAGGGATTCAAGCTGCTTGAGGCGTGTCGCGTCGCCGGAAGCGTAGACCTCGACTCGGCCGTCGGCGAGGTTGCGGACCCAGCCGTTGAGTTCGAGCGAGCGGGCGGCGCGGAACACGAACCAGCGAAAGCCGACGCCCTGCACCCGTCCTTCGACGAGATAGCGGGACGCGGCTTGCGGCATGGGCGCCTCAGGCCGAGGTGGCGGCGTGGATCGGCGCGTCTTGCCGGCTGTCGTTGTCGCTGAGCGCCGGGACAATCATCATGCGGCGGCCCAGCTTGATCTGCCCTTTCCGGGCGAGCGAGTTCAGCGTGGTGGACGTGGTTTCGCGCGTGGCGCCGATGAGGTTGGCCAATTCGCTTTGCGAGAGCGGAATTTCGAAGTCCGATTCCTGGCCGGCGGCCCGAAGGCGTCCGGCGAGGTCGCGGAGGTAGAACAGGATGCGGCTTTCGACTTCGCGCAGACAGAGCATTTCGACCTTGCGGCAGAGGCCGCGCTCGCGGCCGATGAGGGCGCGGCTGAAGGCCTGCCATAAGCCCGGGTGGCTGTCGGCAAATTCGAGAAACGTGGAGCGGGGGATCGGCAAGCAGACCGCGTCCTGGAGGACTTCGGCCGAGCAGCCTCGCCGGGCGTCGTGTTCGATGACCTCTTCGCCGAAGATCTCCCCGGCAGAGACCACGTGGAAGATGACCTCCTTGCCGTCGGGAGTGCGGTGATAGAGCTTGATGAGCCCGGAAGATAGGAAGTAGAGGGTCTCTGCCGGATCGCCTTCGGCGAACACGGGCGTGAAACGGCGCGCGCTTACTTCGCGCAGGCCGGCCTCCCGCGGCAGCAGCTCATTTCGAATGATTTCAGCAAGAGTGTCAGTCATCGCATTCCACCTGAATAATTCTCATTTTCGAGAAAATTCGTCCCCCAAATAAACACTGCGACGCGATGAATCGCGTTCTTCGTTTAATTGTCCTGAAGGTCGAATGGATGCAGCAAACAGCGCCGCAGCTTGGAATTCCCGGTCCAGTCCGGAACTTTCACCTCGCTCCAACTCCTCCTTCAACTGCTGCAGTTTCATGATATAACACTCGAGCGCGTGGTGGACAGGGGCGTTATTGGTGGCCAGGATGTCGCGCCAGATGGAGAAGGGACTGCGCGCCAGGCGCGTGGCTTCCTGGAGCGCTGGGCCGAAGAGGCGGGCGGCGGCGATCTGTTCGGCAAGGCCTGAGGCGCCGCAACCGGAGGCCAGCGCCACGGCCGCGAGCTGAGGCAGGTGGGAGGAGAAGGCGAGCGCGCGGTCATGAGTCTCGGCATCGAGAGCGACAACCTGGGCGCCGATGCGTTCGAGCCAGGCACGGAATTCCACGACGGCGGGACGGTGGAGAGAGTCCTCTTTGACAGGCGTTAATACCCAGGTTCGCCCTTGGAACAGGGCGGCTTCGGCGGCCTCAACGCCGCGGATTTCTTTGCCGGCGAGGGGATGTCCGCCGAGAAACTGCATGGCGGGATGGCGCTGGGCTTCGGCCACGATTACCGCTTTTGTGCTGCCGGCGTCGGTGACGAGCGTGTGCGGGCGCAGGTGTGAGGCGATCGCGGCGAGCGAATCGCGGATGACGCCGACCGGTTGGGCCAGGAAGAGCAGGTCGGCGTGGCGGGCCGCTTCTTCGAGCGTGCAGGCGCGGTCGACGGCGCCGAGGGCGCGGGCGCGTTCGATGGTGGAGGGCGAGGAGACGCCGAGGATTTCGCCGGTGTAGCCGGCGGCGCGCAGAGCGAGAGCGAAGGAGCCTCCGATGAGGCCAACGCCCAAGATGGCTACCGATTCCACGGAGGCTAGATCGAGCGTCCGAGCACCGGCGCCATGGCGCGGAGCTGACCCATCATTTCGAAGAATTGATCCGGCCGCAGAGACTGAGCGCCATCGCTCAGGGCGTGATCGGGATCGGGATGAACTTCGACGAGGAGGCCGTCGGCGCCGGCGGCGACAGCGGCGCGGGCCATGGGAAGGACTTTATCGCGGCGGCCGGTTCCATGGGAGGGATCGCCGAGGATGGGCAGGTGCGAGAGCTGTTTGACGACCGGGATGGCGGAGATGTCCATGGTGTTGCGGGTGGCGGTTTCGAACGTGCGGATGCCGCGCTCGCAGAGCATGACGTCGTAGTTGCCGCCGGCGAGGATGTACTCGGCCGAGAGCAGCCATTCCTCGATGGTGGCCGAGATCGCGCGCTTGAGGAGAACGGGGACGCGGCGGGCGCCGAGTTCGCGGAGCAGGTTGAAATTCTGCATGTTGCGGGCGCCGACCTGCAGGATGTGGGAATAGGTTTCGAGCAGCGGGATCTGGGTGTGATCCATGACCTCGCTGACAACTAGGAGGCCATGGCGGTCGGCTGCCTCGCGCATCATTTTCAGGCCTTCTTCGCCGAGGCCCTGGAAACTGTAGGGAGAACTGCGCGGCTTGAAGGCGCCGCCGCGGATGATGGTGGCGCCGCCTTTTGCGGCGATTTCGGCGGAGCGTTCGATCTGGTCGCGGCTTTCGACGCTGCAGGGTCCGGCCATGACGACGATGCGCCCGCCGCCGATTTCAACATTACCGATGCGGATGAGGGTGCCGGCGGGCCGGAAGGCGCGGCTGGCAAGTTTATAGGGCGAGACGATGCGGTGGCATTCCTTGACGCCTTCGAGAATTTCGAAGTCGGCCGGATCGACATTTTCTTCCGGTCCGACGCCACCGAGTACGGTGTGAACGACGCCGGTGGAACGATGCACCGCGAAGCCGGCCGACACCAGGCGGTCGATGACGCGCTGCACCTGCGGCTCGCCGGCTCCCTCCTGCATTACAACGATCATGCGTTTGCTTCCTTAAATCCTTCCTAGTGTCGAGCCTCGGGATTTGCGCGCCGGCGGATCAGCGCCGCTTCGCGCTCACCAGTTCGTAGCTGCCGCGCACGAGCGAGGCGACCTCGTCCCAGTCCGTGGCGGCGCCATTGGCGTTGAGGCGGAGCGAGACCCAACCGTGCTGGCCGAGATAGGGCGTGCGCAGGAAGCGGGCGTCCTGCAAGAAGACCGACTGCATCGCCTTGCCAACCTTGACGGCGACGGTGAGCTCGCCGCGGTACTCCTCCAGGACGGCGAACATGCGTTCCTTGACGCGGAAGGTAGGGTGACCGAAGGCGACGGTTTCATGCGCGTCCGGGAGCGCGGCGCAGACCGCGCGGAGACGCGAGAGCACCTGTGCCGAAGCCGATTCTCGAATCGTTCTGACTGCCAAGCCCATTTAGTGCCTCACTACAGGAGCCGCGCGCCCCGGTCCGGGACGGGACGCCGGTTTTCGAAGCGCTGCCGGCGTGTTGGTGGACGACGTCGGCGCGTAAATCGGGATTGTGACGATGTTGCTGGTAAACAGATTCTGCGCGATGCGCAGCGTGCTCTGCAAGTTTGTGCTCAGCGACTGGCCCATCTGCAGGGTCACCTGGTAGACGCCGACGGAGCCGGGCTGGAAGCCGGTGAACAGGACATTGGCGGTGCTGTTGCCGTTGATGAGCGCGTCGACCGACTGGAGGACATTATTGGCCGGTCCGGCGTAGGGGACGCCGTCGGTGTTTTGCCAGGTGCCGTCGGCGGATGTGGTGATCCCGAGGCCGGTGGCGTAGATGTTGATGAGTTCGCCGGGGACCGCGGGGTTCGCGGTAGTGACCGGGGCGCCGGCGGTGTTGGCGCAGCACATGGTGCCGGGGCCGAGCACGGTGAGCAGCAGGTTCGCGCCGCTGCTGACGCTTACCTTGACGGACGTGCCAGCGCCGGCGGCGCCCGGCTGTTTCGCGGTGAGGATGATGCGGTTAAAGGCGCCGGCGGCCTGTGCGGTGACGGCCTCGTTCGAGTTGGCGTTGATGAGGGTGATGAACTGATTTTCGATGGAGGTGAGCGTGTCGCTGGCTACGACCGTGTAGTTGTAGGTGTTGGAACCGATGGTGATGGTGCCGACGTCGCCGGCCTTGACGGTTCCGTCGACGGAGACGACGTTGGTGGCGGAACTGCTGGCGTGAACCGCCATCGCCTCGCGCGGTTCCTGGCCGGGATAGGCGAAGATGCCGGGGTTGCCGGGCACAATGGGGACGCCGACGGCGGCGGTCCATATCACGGTGCCGTCCTGGCGCACGGAGCGGACCCAGGTTGTGACGCTGGTTGCATCGACGATTCGGGATAGCATCTGCGCGTTGATCTGGGTGGGCGAGACGTATTGGAGCGGCGCGCGCGTGCCGTCGATGTAAAGCTCGACGCCGGCCAACTCGAGGGGAAGCGGCTTGCCGGCGGGCGCCGAGGCCGGGGCCTGGTCCGTAAGATAGCCGTAGCCGAAGACCGTGATCAGGGTGCTGGGGGCGATTTCGGTGGCGTCCTGGCCGCCGGCGAGATTCGCGCCGCCCGCGGTGGCGGTGATCTGCGCCGTGGAGGAAGCCGTGGTCGAGTAAGCGATGTTGTTTCCGTCCACACCGGGAATTTTCGACACGAGCACGATCTCGGTAATCGCCGTTTCGGCGATCGCGTACACGTTCGGATCGCCCGTGCCGCTGTTGGACGTGTTGATCTGCTGCACCATGTTGTTGATGACGGAGGTCAACGTGTCGTTCTTCTGGACGGTGTAGGTGTAATTGGCGCTGTTGACGGTGATGGTAACGGTGTCTTTCGCGTTGATGGTTCCGCCGAAGGTGACGCTGCCGAGAGCGAAGACTTCCCGGCTGGCCGCATTGGTGATGCCGGTGCGCGAGATGAGGTTCTGTCCGGGCGTGAAGACGAGGACGCGGCGATCGAAGGGGTCGCTGACGTAGAGGTTGGTTCCGTCCCAGGCGAGGGACTGCGGCGCGGTGATCTGGTTGGCGTCGGACTGGCTGCCTTGCGAAGGGTCGTACTCGATGCCGTTGATGTTGGAGAACTGGTCGTACTGGCCGAGGACCTCGTCG
The DNA here is from genome assembly GCA_027459465.1 of Bryobacterales bacterium. GTDB lineage: Bacteria > Acidobacteriota > Terriglobia > Bryobacterales > Bryobacteraceae > JAJYKC01. Next base: position 12,894 of record DAIDIH010000344.1, read on the forward strand.
GCGGCGGCGCCGTTCTGGGTGGGGATGGATTCGTAGACGAGCACGCGGTCGTTGCCACCATCGGCGACGAAGAGCCGTCCGCCGCCCGCGAGCGCATAGCGGGGGAAGCTGAGCGTGGCGGCGCAGAGGGCCGGATAGGTGATGCTCGATCCGGAACCGGTGCTGGGGCAGTCGCTGTTGTTGGTGTTGTTGCTTGCGTTGCTCTTGAAATCCGGCTGGCCGAGGACGACGTCGGCGGGTTGGCCGTTCTGCGTGGGGATTTCGTTCCAGATGAGGACGCGGTTGTTGCCGAGGTCGGTGACGTAGACGTGCGTTCCGTCGGAGGTGACCGAGACGGGATTGAGCATGTGGGAGGCGTCGGTGGGCGGGTTGGTGTCGTACGTGGTGAAGCTGGATTCGCCGAGGACGACGTCGGCGGGCTGGCCGTTGGAGGTCGGGATCGAGTTCCAGATGAGGACGCGATTGGCGACTGTGTCAGCTACGAAGAGATGGTTGCCCTGGATCCAGACGCCCTGCGGGCCGAGCAGTGACTTGGCCGACTGGGCGAACGAAGCGAGCGAGGTGAAGTCCTTCTGGCCGAGGACGACGCTGGCGTTGGCGCCGTTGGTGGTGGGGATGGAGTTGTAGATGAGGATGCGGTTGTTATCGGTGTCGGCTATGGCTACGATGTTGCCGTCGCTCGCGACGGCGCCGGGGTTTTGCAGGCCGTTCTGCGTGCGATAAGGGTTGACGGATACGAAATCGGGCTGGCCGATTACGACGCTGGCCGTGCCACCGCAGACCTGGCAACGAGCGTACTGATACGTGAGTTCAGCGTCGGGAGACGGCACCGGGAGGCTCGACTGCGGGAACAGGAGCACGCGGTTCTGCGTCGGCTCGGCCTGCATGCGGTTGGAGTCAACCACGAACAACATGTTGTTCGCCCAGGCGAGTCCGCTGACGGCGCCGAGGAGGCTCGCCGAGGGGTTGACCGAGGGCGGGTTTCCAGCCGAGTTTTGGGCCGTAAAAGTCTGTTGGCCGATGACCGCGCGAGCGGCCATGCCGGTGACGAACCGGTTCTGAGCAGCCACACTGAGAGGC
>DAIDIH010000345.1 GCA_027459465.1 Bryobacterales bacterium
CAGGGGCATGACCAGGATGTGGCCACATCACCTCACGCCAATGAAAACACACAGGAGGATACCCCAGGACACCCGCTGGCTTGGCTTGAGGTGCTAGCGGGAGCAATCCCGTGGGGGTTCAAGTCCCCCTCTCCGCACCAAGTATAATCAATAACTTACGGCCATTCGCCAATTTGAGACGGATGGCCATTTGTTTCACTGGTACGGTTTTTGGTACGGTTTTGTGGTAAGCTCCGGGCATGGGACGCCACTACGGAGTCGGAACCCTTCGCAAGCGGGGCAACATTTGGTACGTCTCGTATTGGGTCGACGGGAAACAGTACCAGAAGTCATCGCATTCCTCGGACGTCCGGGATGCCCGCCGGTTACGAGATGAGATTCTCGGGCGCAAGGTGCGAGGCGAGGTCGGCAACGTCGCCGTTGAGCGTACTACCTGCGGCCAACTCCTCGATGATCTGCTCGAACACGCGGAGGCGAACGCGAAGGGCTCCACGGCCAAGATTTGGCGCCTCGTGATCGAGTCGAACCTTCGGCCGTTTTTCGGCCACCTCAAGCCTGCGGCGCTCACCACCGAAAAGCTGAAGGACTACCGCCGGAAGCGGACAGCAGAGGGCCGATCGGAGGCAACCTGCAATCGTGAGTTGTCCCTGCTCCGGATCGCTCTCAACCTGGGGCGCAAATGTACGCCGCCCAAGGTTCTCAACATGCCCTTCTTTCCGATGGTCGCCGAGACGAATGCTCGGCAGGGGTTCTTGACCGACGACCAGTATTTCCGGCTGCGTGACGCGCTCCCCGACTACCTCAAGCCGCTATTCGTGACGGCGTATTTCACGGGCATCCGTTTGGGAGAGTTGCTAGCGATTGAGTGGGACCAAGTCGACTGGCGGCAGGAGTTCATCACGTTGCGCGCGGGAGAAACCAAGACGGGGCACACGCGGGCAGTGCCGATCTTCGACGGGGACATGAAGTCATGGCTTGCCTGGTCGAGAGATAATGCCGACGGCTGCCAGCGCGTATTTCATCGGGATGGGGTTCCGATAAAGGAATTTCGCGGCGCCTGGAAAACTGCCTGCAGGACGGCCGGCGTGCCGGAGTTGAAGTTCCACGACCTGCGCCGGACGGCGGTTCGGAACCTTCGGCGAGCCGGCGTGCCTCAAGTGGTGCGAATGCGCATATCCGGACACAGGACGGATTCGATGGAACGGCGCTACAACATCGTGGATATCGACGACATCAAGTCCGCGAAGGAAATGGTCCGTCGGCATGCGGCGTCATCTGAGGATGATCGCAGGCAGGATTCAGCACTTATTCCCGTCGATCCAGCGGTCTAGGTCGGCGCGATCCAGATGCACGCGGCGGCCACGGCGGACAACCACGAGTTCCTTCCGGTGAATTAGGTGCTGGACGGCCTGCTCCGTGCGGCCGACATACGCCGCAGCCTCTTTCACTGTGAGCAGTCGCGGAGTGACCTTGCCTTTCCCGCCAGGCGATGCGATTCTCGCCTCGAGTCGCGCTGCAATCAAGGCCGCGACGCGATCGACGATTTCTTCAAGCCTGTCGCTGAAGCTAGTGTCCACGGCGCTTCCCGTAGTCTCCTGGAGTCTCTTCGCCATTGAGAATACGACGACCGAATGCGCCGAGTCCAATGTTATGTGGAAAGCCCGGGATGTTCGCGGCGGATCGACGGCGTGTGAGAGTGCGACGCGTATCTCATCCCCCGGAGAGGTTAGAAATTTAACGGGAGATGACTCCTACAAGTAGAGGAGTACGAATGGAGCTTGAAGAAATCGGAAGGTCTGGGAATTTCCGGGGCAATAACGAGCGACAGGCAGGCATGGAAGCGGGCGCAGACGACGAAACTTCATCGTGTGGCACGGTTCCGCTGGGTGACATGATCCAGTATCTATGTGCGGTGGCCGTGGCGGAGCAGTCACATTTCACGCGCGCAGCGCAACGGCTCCACCTCGACCAATCTGCAGTTTCGCGGCATATTCATAAACTCGAATCCAGACTCGGCACCAGGCTGTTCGTCCGGACTCCGCGGGGCGCCGAGTTGACGGAGGCCGGGCGTGTGCTGATACCGTTTGCCGAACGAGTCCTGCTGGCTGCCAGAACTGGCGAGTCCCTCACTCGATCGATCGCGCGTGGTGAACCTGAGCGGATCGAAGTGGCGTATGCGCCGCAAGTCGACGTCCGAATACTCGCTCGCATCCGGAAGCTTGTTGTGGAGGCCGGCTTTCGAACACCGGTTCGTTTTCAGAGTGTCGCCGGCGAAAGGCTCTCAGAGTGCTTGTCGGATGGGACGAGCCATGTTGCCATCGGTCTGTTGCCCAGTGCCGAGCACATCGAGAGTCGGTGCATATGGCGAGAGCCATTGGTTGTCGGGTTGCCAGTGACGCATCGGTTGGCGCGCCGCCGAGCCATCTCCCCGTCGCATCTCAGCGGGGAGCCCGCCATCCAGGCGCTCGGGTCTCCAGATTCGGGGGTGTGGGGAAGTATCTGCGCTCTGCTTCGCGGAGTTGGCTATCCTCCTTCGGTGACTCATCACGCTCATTCGGCTACAGTAGCTCTCGCCTTGGCACGCGAGGGATTCGGCGTAGCGATCCTGAAGGCATCGGAATTGCACTTACGACCAAAGGGTGTCTTGTTGCGTGCGTTCACGGAGGCATCCCTTGTCGTCGAGACCGGTCTCCTGTACGCCGGAGGCCATCGACCTCGACTAGTTGACGACTTCATTTCGCTAGCAAGCGACCTGATTCCACCTGATGCTGCCACGATCACGGACCTCTAATCCGAAGTTCTGACCGCCGCTGAGGGGAATGAATTTGTTTTGATGACGTTAGAAGGTTTTTCGAGCGATGGCGTAGGCATGTATGAGTTGCGACTTTATGTTTATTAATATATGTATTGCGTGTATGATGTAAGCATGTACGTGGCCACCATCCCCAACCGCAACTCCCCGCCCGCCATCCTCCTCCGCGAATCCTATCGCCAGCACGGCAAAGTCAAAACCCGCACCCTCGCCAACATCACTCATCTCGGCGCTCGTCAGATTGAAGCCCTCCGCCTCGCCCTCGCCGGTTCTCTGGCTGCCCCCTCCGCCCCTCTGCCGGATTGTTTCCGCATCGCCCGCTCCCGGCCGCACGGCCATGCCGCCGCAGTCCTCGGTTGCCTGCACAACCTGCAACTGGATTCCATCCTCGATCCTTCCCCCGGCCGGCAGCGCAACCTCGTCATCGCCATGATCGTGGCGCGCATCATCGAGCCGGCCTCCAAACTCGCCACCGCTCGCGGCCTTCATAGCGATACCCTCCACCACAGTCTCGGCGACTTACTCCATCTGGATTCCGCCGAGGAAGCCGAACTCTACCGGGCCATGGACTGGCTGCTCCCACAACAGGCACGCATCGAGCAGGCACTCGCCAAACGCCAACTCTCTCAGGGCGGCTTAGTGCTCTATGACTTGACTTCCACTTACTTTGAAGGGCGCCACTGTCCTCTGGGCAAACTCGGTCACTCGCGCGATGACAAGTCCGGCAAGTTGCAGATCGTTTTCGGCCTGCTCACCAATGCCGCCGGATGCCCGGTCGCGGTCGAAGTATTTGCCGACAATACCTCCGATCCTAAAACTGTCGCCATCCAGGCCGGCAAACTGCGCCAGCGATTCGGTCTCTCCGGGGTGGTGCTCATCGGCGACCGCGGCATGATCACCAGCGCCCGCATTCGCGAAGATCTGCCGGCCTCCCAGGGCATCCAATGGATCTCCGCTCTGCGCGCCAGCCAGATCCAGAGACTGGCTGCCAGCGGCCAACTGCAGATGTCTCTGTTCGACAAAACGGATCTGGTCGAGATCGCTCATCCGGACTTCCCAGGCGAACGTCTGATCGCCTGTTTCAACCCTCTGTTGGCCGAGGAGCGTGCGCGCCAGAGACCCGGCCTGCTGGCGGCCACCGGGAAGCAACTGGAGAAGATCGCCGTGGCAACGAAGCGTCGCAAGCGCCCCTTGCGCGGCAAACAGAACATCGGCTTGCGCGCCGGCAGAATTCTCAACCGTTACAAGATGGGCAAACATTTTCAGTTACGCATCAAAGAGGACAGTTTTGCCTACGAACGAAAAACGGCCAACATTGCACGCCAGGAAAACCTGGACGGAATCTATGTCATTCGGACCAGCGTCAACAAAGAAGCACTATCCGGTCAACAGGTCGTAGCCAGTTACAAAAGCCTGGCCGGCGCGGAGCGGGCCTTCCGTAGCCTGAAGACCGTCGATCTGCAGGTGCGCCCTATCCATCACCGCCTGCCCGATCGCGTCCGCGCCCACATCCTTCTTTGTATGTTGGCTTATTACGTGGAATGGCATATGCGCCAACTCCTGGCGCCGATTCTTTTCGATGACGATGACAAGCCGCAGGCCCAGGCCGCCCGCGCTTCCATCGTCGCTCCCGCGCAACGCTCCGCCGCTGCCAGGCGCAAGGCCCTTACCAAACACACCGCCGACGGGAGCAAGGTGCACAGCTTTCAAACTCTGCTCGGTGACTTGGCGATGATCGCCAGAAACAGAATTCAACCCAACGACGAAAACATCGCCGCCTTCGATATGCTCACCCAGCCCACCACGCTTCAGCAGCGCGCCCTGGATTTACTCGGCGTCACTCTGCGGGCCAACTGAGCCCTGCCCTGTAGGCAGTAAACCCATCCCTGAATCTCTCTAACCTGTTGCTTCGCCTGGCCTTCCTGTGCTCAGCCCCAAGAACTTCGGCCTAGGAGCCACCTTCCAAATAATGGAAGAATCACGCCGCCCCTTCGCCTATGGAAGACGTGGACAGGTGGCTTCCCTTACCATTACGGAGTCCTGATGATTAGGCGAGGAGCTTTAGCACGACACTTCTCCGCACGAAGTAGAACTGGCGGGTAAGAAGCGCAAGGTGCAGACCGCTTCAGCCGTGCTGTGCTACTCGCGGATGTTGTTCTTCCAGTGCTACCCGACGTTCCAGCGGTTCGACTGCAAGGTGTTTCTCACCGACGCGTTGCGCTACACGGGGGGCGCTGCAAGGCGCGTGATGATCGATAACACGCATGTGATATACAGGCGCGCATAATTACAGGGACATAGTAGTCAGCAAAAAGGAAGCAGATAGGAGCGGATGAGCGCGGGATGGTGCGGCATCTCGCCGAAGACGCGACTCAGAGTCGTTTCCAGTTCCGCCCGACTCGCAAAGTATCGATTGTGAGTTCCCGTCCTGCGCGTGTGTTGCCACAGCCGCTCCGTCGGATTCAATTCAGGGGAGTAGGGCGGTAGTTGGTGCACCTCCAACCAGTGCCGGTTGCAGCGGAACCACGTCCAGACTTCCGAGTCCTTGTGATACGAAGCGTTGTCCTGAATCAGAATGGCTCCTTGCCAGCGATACGAACGCGCCAACTGCTCCAGGAAGGCCAAGTAGGTGTCAGCGTTGAAGGCATGGTCTTCGCGATAGTGGAAACGGGTACGCCAAAGTTCGATGGCGCCCAGGATTTTGACGTTCTTGCGTTCTCCGGTCACGGGGACTTCCGGCGGATGGCCCACTCGGCTCCAGGTGGCATGCAGCGTCGAGTCCTGGCGGAAACTGGCTTCGTCGGTAAAGATTAAGGCCCAGTTTTGCGAGTGGGCTTTTTCTTAATCTGCGGATAGACGCGCCGGTGCTACCGGTCCTGCTCGGCAACGTTGGCCCGCGCCAGCACCCGGCGTGGTCGTTGCATGGAGAAGCCCAGCCTGTGAAGCAGCTTGCGCACATGCCCGGGATGGTAGGTGACTCCGAACTCCTCTTCAATCACCCACGCGATCATGGGCGAGGTCCATACGCCATTATCCAGTCCGTAGGCCACCGGTCCACTGTCCAGAAGGTCCGCCAGTTGTTGGCGCTGTTCTCGATTTAGCCCCGGGGGTCTTCCGGATCGGTATCCTTCCAGCAAGCCCTCGACTCCCTGGACCTGGTAGCGGGCTAACCATTCGGAGATCTTGGAACGCGGCGCTTTGAGGACTGCGGCCAATTCACCGCTGGTGCGGCCCTCGGCGTTGAGAACTACGGCTTGCAATCGCTTGGCAACACGATAAGCACCATCGCGTTCCGCCTCTTTGCTCAGACGAGTTAAGCGGCGGCAAATTGCTGGATGCAGATGCAGCAGGCGTGGCAACATGGCGGTCCGTACCGCCAGTATGACACACCCCCGACGCTTATGTCCCTTTAATTATGCGCGTCTGTATAGTGCTGCGTGGCAGCGGACGCGAGAAGGTTCCGGTGCCGGAAATGGCGGCGTTCGGCGAGCGGTTCGGCTTCGAGTTCGTGGCGCACGCGATCGGCAATGCGAACCGTTCGGGCCTAGTGGAACGCCGCTTCAGCTTTATCGAGGGCAACTTTCTCGCCGGACGCGTCTTCTCCGTTTGGGAGGATCTGAACCAGCGGGCCCGGGAGTGGTGCGACAAGGTCAACTCGACTTACAAGAAACATATCCGCGCCGTGCCGCGCGAGTTATCCGCGGTGGAGTGCCTGCATCTGAAACCGCTGCCGGCGTGGATTCCGGAAGTCTACCTGCTCTATCAGAGGATGGCGGACATCGAGGGCTATGTCGCGCTGCACAGCAACCGCTACTCCGTGCCGGTGGAGTGGATCGGGCGACGCATGGCAGTGCGCGAGACCAAGGGCAAGATCGAGATTCAACTGGATGCCCGCCGGCTGGTAACGCATCGGCGCATTGCCGAAGCCGAGAGTCAGCGCATCACGCTGGCGGAACATCGGCCGCCGCGAGGCCGGCGCGCGTCGCGGCCTGATCCGCATCCGGAGGAGAACGCCATCCTCACCGGCGCGCCGGAGTTGGCGGACTACGTGGCGGCGTTGAAGCAACGGAGCCGCAAGGTGATTACGCTTGCCCTGCGGCAACTGCTGCGCTTCGTGCCCGAGTATCCGCGCGAACCGTTGCTGGGCGCGGTGGGTGAGGCCGCGCGCTACGGACTCTACGATCTGGACCGGCTGGGGCGAATGATCTTGAGGCGCGTGATCAGCGAGTACTTCCGGCTGAAGGACGGAACTGAGGAAGATGACTGAAGAACTGGAACAACTGCTGAAGAATCTTAAACTGCGACGCATCCTGGAGATCAGCGATGAACAACTGCGCGCCGCCGAAAAGGGCGACATCAGCTACTCGGAGTTTCTGACGCGTCTGGTGCGCGTCCAGTGGCAGGCCAAGCAGGGAGGGCGCTCTCGAGTGGCGCATCGGACGCGCCAACTTGCCGGAGCGATGGACGCTGGTGACGTTCCCTTTCGCCCGCCAGCCGGGCGTGAACCGCAAACAGATCCGCGGACTTGCGGAGTTGGAGTTCATCGCCATGGCGGAGAACATCGTAATCACCGGCAACACGGGCGTAGGCAGGACTGGATTAGCCTGCGGCCTGCTGCTGAAAGCGCTGGAGAACCGCTACCGATGCCAGTTCATCAAGGCCCAGGACCTGTTCGACGAGACAATTCTGAGCAATTCTGAGCAAAGGACAATTCTGACAAGGACAATTCTGAGGACAATTCTGAGCGCCCGTCAAGTCATTTAACGAGGTAACCGAAATGGGGATCGTTGGGTCACGTAAGAAAGTAACCAAACGCGCCAGGCTTTTCCTCCTTGTCGTAGTCTGAAACCGATCTGCGAGGGGTCGCGCCCCAAGCGGGGATATCCAGGATCGCGGGCAGCGGAGTTCGTTCCGCAGCGGCGATCGACAAGCCGCCGGGGGATACCAAGTTCCTCCCTGGGGAGGCTCCTCGTTGGCAGGCTTGTGGAGACCGAGGCCGCCGCATCCGGAGCGGAGGCCTCGGTTGCAATTCTGGTTCGAGTGCGGCGTCTGAACCCGTACTCCACGCTTGTCCGTTTCGGGGTCGCGCCCGGAACGGATGCCCAAGGCCGATGCGACGGAGCTGGCTCCGAAGAAATCGGCTGAAGCCCTTCGGTGACCTCCCGGCGCCGAAGGGCTTTCTTGCATTTTTACTTGGAAAGCCCCATTTCTTTGGTGAAGCTTCGGCGCGGAGGCCCTGGGCATAGGAAACGCGAAGACAGCCGGGCCGCTTTTGCCCGGCTTTCCTGATGGGGTTTGGGCTCATATGGCGCACGCGGCCTTCCTGCGCCGCAGATCGATGCTCGGACCATGCCGCCGGACTTTGGGAACTGCGGCATCGCTTTCCCCCTTCAGCAGATCGAATAGTTCCGTCCCTAATTGTTCGATCCGGCGGCGCAGCTTCACCGGGTCCAGCGACTGGTATCGCTTCTCCAATGCCCGCCGCTGCTGCGGCTTCAGCGTCCCCGACTCCAGCAATCGCTGATACGGCGTGCGTGGCTCTTCATATACCCGGCGCACCTTGCCGCCCTCCCGCACTTTCTCTTTCAGCTTCATCGCCGGTTGCAGGAAGTTCCGGAAATCCGCCGCGGCCTCATACAGCGCCCGCAACACCTCGCATTGCGCCGCAGTCGTGAAACGACCGTAGCCCACGACCTTCCGCACGTGCGTCCAGTTCTTCTGCTCCACCCAGGCGTTGTCGTTCTTCTGATAGGGTCTGGACCGGCTCATCCGGATGCGATGCCGCCGGCAGTAATTCCAGAGCAGATCGTTGAGGATTCCCGAATCGTTGTCTGGATGCACTTCCCGTATCCGGAAAGGCAACCGCTGTCGAATTCCCTCGATGCTCTCCTGTGTCGCCTTCTGAGATCGCCCCAGTTGCACCCCGCCCTCCCACCACCCGGTGGCGATGTCCGTGGCCGACAACGTGTGCAGATACTCCCCCGCCGTGCTTCTTCCGCAATGCAGCACATAGTCCAGTTGCAGGTTCCCCACTTCCTGCCGGTCCCAATCCGCCGATGTTTTCACCGGCACCCGTTGATACAGTAACGGATGCACGGGCGGGCGGCGATGCTGCTTCAAGCACCGCGCCTCCCGCTCGCGCTGCAGCAACCGGTCGATCGTTTTCGGCGAGATCTCCTGCAAAAGCTCCGCCACCGCATGGCTGCACTTCAGCCCGCCGCTGGCCCGTAACCGCTCCGTCTGCTCCCGCAGGATCGGCGCCAGCCGCTGACCGCACGGAAAATCAAACAGCTCCCAAACCCGGATCAGCGGCGCTCTCAACTCCACGCCGTACCTCGTTCCCCGTGCCCGCCGCCGCTTGGGCTTGCCGCCCGCTGCCGGAACTCGGGTCAGCTTACGGATCAGCACCTTGCGGTTCAGCCTGGTGCGCTTCCGCGCTTCATTCAATAACCGTGTCTTCTGCTTCTTGCCGCCGCGCAAGTACTCTTCTCGCACCGCGGCCAGGTACTGCTCGCGTGAGTGCATGTCCATCCTGCCGGCGCCCTGATTCGCTCCCGTTCAGGACCTGGCTGCCTCACGTGTTCGGTTACTTTTTCATTTGACCCAACGAGGGGCCCTTCAGTGACATTTTAGATGACCCAATTCGGAGCGTTGACAAGGTTCTAGCTGCCATTTATAATCGGTTGAATTATTGAATGCTTCCGGTTAGGATATCGCCGGGCACTTGGGCAGGACCGGGGCTCCACTTGAACAACGACACATTTCAGGGTTATGACTTCGCGCGAAGGCCCGCCGTGGACGAGTGGCGACGTGGGTGAGATCAGAGAGCCGGCAAGTTGTCACGATCGGGCGGCATCCGGATTTGCGGTCGTGGTCCCCTTCGGTCCCGGTGATGAGGAACCCGAGCGTCTGCGGGATCTGTTTGAAAGTCTCGTCCATTACGGGCCTGTTCCGAGGTGGTTTGTCGTTATCGAGGATGCCCCGACGGCACGTTTTATTGGGAACCCGTTTGGAGGACGTGATACGGAGGTCCTGGTGCTTCAGAATCCACGGCGGGGTGTGGGGGTCGGGCATCTCGGAGGGCTGGCGACCGGTATTCTGGCTGGACTCGACTGGCTGTGGGCGCACACGAATTGCCGCTATGCGCTGAAGCTCGATACGGACTCTCTGATTATTGGCTCTCTGTCATGTTTGGATGACATCGTCTCGGATACGAGCATCGGCCTGGCCGGGTGTGTGGGCCGTACCTGCGACCGCCAAAAGGAGCTGCCCGGTTGGGAACGCGCTTTTCCTTCCCCGGTCCTGCAACTCCTGAAGACAACGTGCAGGGAGGGCAGGAAGCTGTGCCCGAGGTCTCCCGGGAGACCGGACCCATTTGCGGTGACCGAATCGCGCGCTGCGGCCATGGAAGCCTTGATTGCCGACGTCGGAGCCGCTCGTCGGAACGGGTATTCGAGGCTTCACTATTGCCAGGGCGGCGGATACGTGGTCACACGCCGCATGATGGATCTCATGGCGGCGCTCGGATGTTTCGAGCGTGCCATCCATTGGGCAGATATTCCGATCGGCGAGGATGTGATCCTGGGGATGTACGCCTACGCTGTAGGATTGACCATCGCCGATTTCTCCAAGCCGGGACAGCCGTTCGGCGTGGACTGGAGCGCGTTGCCCTTCGCTCCGCCCGAACTGATGGCGCGAGGACACAGTATCACGCATAGCGTCAAGAGCAATGCCACAGCATCAGAAGCCGAGATGCGACATTACTTCCGGCGTGCGCGTCACCGGGGGGATCGCTCAGTCGCACGACGGACGGTGAAGATGGGAGCAGATCATTTGTGGCTTTATGCGAACGAGCACTCGGCGAGTCTTCTCGATTCCCGGGACCCCAAAATTGCGGTGCTCGGGGCGTATTCTGCCGATAGGAGCTTTGGCCGGGTCGCTGCGTTTCACAGCCTGCGCGCGGTCTATGCCGAAGCGGCGGCCGATTCGGCGCTGCTGCCGGCATATGAAGCATCCCACCTATTGTCACTCGGCACGCCCTCGAGTCACATACCTGTGCCACACCTTGTATTTTGCGAACGCGAACTGCCGGGCAAGGTGTTGGACCAGATGCAGGTACGGCCCGTCGAGCGAGTGCGCAGGGTCAGCATACTGCATTCGTCGGGCGGGCCCCCAGATGAAAGCGTTGCGCTCGCACAGTGGTTGGGCCTGGCGGACAGACTAAGGGCAGCCCTCGGCGCTGAAGCTTACCGGTTATCGGGACAGCAGGTTGCAGACTGCGAGATGAACATGTTCCGCGACCACGTGCGCGCGACCTCTCCGGAAATGATCGGCTGCAGCGATCCTGAGACGGCGGCACAGCTACAGCAACAACAGGCGGTCTGGACTGGGCACGACGGCCTTCATTCCTTCCTGAAAATTGCGGCCGACAGCGATTCTGCCGCGCCGAGTGGCTGCGGAGAGGTGTACGGATTCGACCTCGCGCTGCCGCCTCACCTGCTAGAGGACGGCGAGGTGAATCACCCATCGAGAATGCGTGAAGTACTGCAATCGATCCGAACCGTAGCATGCACCGCCCGTAACGCCGGACCGAGAGCGACGGCCGTGGTGGTGAACAGCCGCAGGGATCGGCGGGAGTGCCAGGATAGCTGGTCGGTGCTCAGGCATGTTGGCCTCCCCGAAGTATTTCCGCGGTTCGCGGCACTGGATCTCGCCTCACCAGCGATGAGCGAAGCACTGACGGAAGCGCGCCGGGCCGTGCTCAGCGCCGGCATCACGCGGTTCGTAGCCACGTCCGTTGGGCCGGCGTTGTTTCTCACGTGTTGCGGGGTGCCCTCGCACGTGATGACGTTCAACGCGTTCAGCAGGCGGGCAGTGTCGGGCATGGGGCAAAAGGTTAGGTGCGCAATCGATTTTGTGACAAGTAGCGGGGAGCCGTTGCGGCGCACGCACCAATCGCTGATGAAGCTCCTGCGGCGTCTGCGCTCCGATTGGGAACAAGCGATCGTGGAGCTTGGTTCATGTTAGCGCTTATCGGTGCCTCGTTAGGTTCACGGTCAATAAAGTCACCGTTACGGAATTAAAGGGCGCGACCAGAGGCGGAGTTTTCGGGAATTGGGGGCGGGAATTAATGCCAGAACAGATAAAAGAAACTGCGTGGAAAGTATTTGCGTTGCGAATGGGCTCGTGTTAGACTGAGCGAACTGGCATTGCTGGAGGACCATGACAAATCCATTCGATGACGAAAATGGCGATTTTCTCGTTCTTGTCAACGATGAACTGCAGTATTCGCTGTGGCCGAGTTTTCGCGACATCCCCGCGGGCTGGCAAGCAGTAGGTCCCAGAGGCAACCGGAAGGTTTGTCTCGATTGGATCGAAGCGACTTGGACGGATATGAGGCCTAAGAGCCTTGCGGAGCACATGGAGCGGGAGCGCGGCGCTAACGCTTAGGACGCCACCGGATGTCGCCCGGGTTGCGGCCGGACTCACGCAGCAGTTGTCATTTCCGGCAAGGGCACTTGGGTGGTGACGGCTGAGCCGAGGGGCAATCTGTGGCTGTCCACCCAGACGCGGCAGGTCGAACGCCTGGAAAGATCTGGCACAACCGTCTTGCGCCATAGTGGCAGGTTCCCTGTGAAGGTAGGGCACCTCTACAGGTATCTAGTCGCGCACACGGGGTCGCTCATTGTGCTTTCAGGGCTCGTACTGGGATCAGTCGGGCTGCAGATTTACCGTCCTCAGGCGGTCCGGCGCTTTATCGATCTCGCGGCCGCCAAAGCTCCTATTCTCGAATTGGTTCAGATTGCTGTCATGTATGCGACCGCGACGTGCTTTATGCACGTCATGGCGGGTACGGCGTCATGGCTGGCCGCGAAGATCGGGTGGCGAGTCACGAATGAATTGCGCTCCGACGTCTTTCAGCACGTCCTGAAGCTGGACATTGCATACCATAGGGAGCGAATGCCCGGCGAGATGGTGGAGCGCATTGATGGCGATGCATCCAGCTTGTCCGACCTGTTTGCGCAATTCCTGGTGCGCGCTGCGACCGCTTTGCTTTCCGGGGTCAGTGTGCTCATCCTGCTATGGCGCGAGAACACGAAGGCCGGAATGGTCCTGACCGCGGTGGCGCTGGTGGCGGCCGCGATCCTGTATTCACGGCGCGATACGGCCACCGAGGTGGCGCGTGCGGAGCGTGAATCAAGCGGGCAGCTATTCGGATACATAGAGGAACGGCTCACGGCGATGGATGATCTTCGCGCCAACGGCGCCGGTGAGCACGTGATGCGCGGCTTCTACACTCTACAACGCGACTGGTATCTGAAATCCGTACAAGCGTGGTGGAGGCGCAGCACGCTCTGGTTGATCAGCAGTTCGATTTCGAGTGCAGGGCTGGTGGCGGCTCTGGGTCTCGGTATCGGCCTGTATCTGGGTGGCGCTATTACGATCGGCACCGTATACCTGTTTTACAGCTACATGACCATGCTGGAATGGCCGTTGGAGCAGATCAGTGAACAGTTCCAGTTGTTGCAGCGGGCCAAGGTCGGCGCGCAACGCATCAGTGAGTTGCTCGAGATCGCGCCCGAGGTTCGCGATGGCGGTCCGGCTGTCCTTAGTAGAGGCCCGCATGCGGTGGAATTCCAGGATGTTCGCTTTGCCTATGGCCAGACGGAAGTGTTGAAGGGAATCAGTTTTCGTCTCGAGCCGGGGGAAACTCTGGGCATCGTGGGCCGGACGGGCAGCGGCAAATCCACACTCGTGAGGCTGCTGGCGCGTCTGCTCGACCCCACCGCAGGCCGGATTTCGATAGACGCATACGAGCTTGGCAGCGTTGCGACTGTATCTTTCCGCCGGGAGGTCTCGCTTGTGACACAGAGTGTGCATGTACTTCCCGGCACACTGAGAGACAATATCACCCTCTTTGACAGATCAATTAGTGACTCGCGGATAGAAGAAGCGATCGATTCCGCGGGATTGCGGTCTTTCGTCAGGAGATACTCGTTGGGGCTCGACACGAAGCTGGGATCCGGAGGTTGCGGAGTTTCCGCAGGCGAAGAACAGTTGATCACCTACATTCGCGGTCTCGTGAACGATCCGGGCCTGGTGATCCTCGATGAACCGTCCAGCCGGCTTGACGGGGCGACAGAACGTCTGGTCGCCGCGGCAATGGAGAGGGTCCTGCGCGGTCGCACCGCGATCGTTATCGCGCACCGGCCCGAAACCATCCGGCGCGTCGACAAGTTGCTTGTCCTTGATTGTGGCGCAACCGTGGCATTTGGCAGGCGCGATGCCATCGTCGAGAGTTCGGACCCGAGGTATCGTTCGGCGCTAATGATGGCTTTCGCTGAAAGTGAGGACGCCACGCAGACGCCGAGCCCAGGACAGCCCGCATAGGAGCCAGACGGATGTTCAAGCTCTTCGAATGGAGAAAGCCGGATCTGTGGCTCAGCATCATACTCTGGGCCGTTGTGACGCTGCTCCCACTTGGAAGCGCGGTGCTGTTGAAGTTCATATTCGATGCTTTGGCGTCCCGCTCCGCAGGGGCGGCCTGGTTCTACCTGGGACTTCTTGCGTTACTGAGCGCGGCCAGGCAAGTTGCTTTCGGAGCGCGATTCCGGGTACTCGCACGGCATATTTTCTCGCTGCAGGCCGCGCTGCGAAGCAACATCCTGAGCCATCTGCTGCTGGCTCAGGGTTCGCGTGTTTTGCCTGGCTCTCAGGCCGAGGCACTCTCCAGGTTCCGCGATGACGTAAAAGACCTGAGTGAGTATGTCAAGTCGTGCCTTGATATCGGCTCGAGGTTGATCTATGCGACTGGCGGCATTTCAGTGCTAGTGTGGACGGACCCGCTGATTGCTCTGGCGGTTTGCGGCCCCAGCGTGCTCAATGCGATTTTGCTGCGCCGCCTTTCCGACCGCATTCGCAGGACCCGCACTGAAATGCGCGAGGCAGCGGCAATGGTGAACGAGTTCATCTTGCATAGCGTGGTGGCGATCGAACCGGTCAAGGCCGGAATGCGGGAAGGACCGTTGACGGAGCACTTTCGCAAGCTGGGGCTCGAGCGCCGCCACAAAGCGGTTTCGGACGTGCTGCTCGGACAGTTGGTCCAATCCGGGGGCGGGATTGTGGGGCAATTGGGTATTGCCGTCGCAATGATCGGCGCGGGCTACAGGCTCCATGCGGGACTGCTCAGCCTGGGCGATTTCGCCATGCTACTAAGGCTGGCGCCCAGTGTTGCCTCGGTGCTTTCGGCCGGAATCGACACGCTGGGCCAGCATCGGCGTGCCCGCGTCGCCATGGTGCGGTTGCAGCAACTGGTAGGGGATGCGCGCATCCAGGGCAGGTTCGAAGTTCCGGAATATGACGTAACGCGGGTGGCATCACCGGCAAATCCGCCACAACGCGCAGAGGATCCGATCGAGTCTTTACAGGTGCGCGGGTTGACCTACCGTTATCCGGGGTCACAAGCGGGAATTTCGGATATTGGCTTTTCGCTCGTGCGGGGGCAATCACTGGCAATCGCAGGGCGGATCGGCTCGGGCAAGACCACGGTACTGCGTGTACTTCAAGGGTTGCTGCCGGCCCAGGCCGGCGAGATCCGATGGAACGGGCGGTTAGTCGAGGATCCAGCGAGTTTTTTCAAACCTTGCCGGTCCGCCTACACTCCGCAGACGCCGCATCTATTCACCGACACGCTGAAGAACAACGTCATGTTGGGGCACGACGGGCTCGGGACGTTTGAACGGGCGCTGGATGTGGCGGCTATGCAGATCGATATGGCCACTCTCGACGGCGGCGCTGACTGCATTGTCGGCGCCCGTGGGACGAAACTATCGGGAGGGCAGGTCCACCGTGCAGCAATCGCGCGCATGGTGGCGACTGGAGCCGGCCTGCTGATCTTCGACGACGTTTCGACATCGCTGGACGCGGCGACGGAGATGCAGGTGTGGCGGAGCCTGAGCGCCTGCGGCAGCGCGTGGATCGCCGTGAGCAACCGGCCCTCGGTGCTGGCATCAGCAACGAACGTTCTGCTGCTGTCGGAAGGGAGAACGAGCGCGTACGGCCCACTGGCGGAGTTGCTCAAGACCAGTGCTGAAATGCAGGCATTGCTTCAGGGCCAGCGCTGCTGATCGTGCATCGGGGACCAGCGCTGGTCAATTCTGGTCTCCGGCGCTGATGACGGACGATGCGATCAGGCGATGAATGCTGGCGGCGTGGACGGCGTGGCCGAAGTAGTAATCTGAGAATCCACCGCAGCCCACGTTTATGCCTACGACCTGGCCGGACGAGTCGATGAGTGGGGCGCCGCTCGTGTTGCGAGGCGGCGCTTCGCGAGCCGTGAACCGGAATACGAGGACCTCCGGCGCAGACGCTACGACGACGGCCGGAATTGTTCGCCGCTCATGTCCTTTGGGCCCCGGACTGGCGACAAGCCACAGCGGCTGCCCCAGCGAAGGCACGCCCGCGGTAAGTTTTCCCAGTTGCAGTTTCCCGCCGGGAGCAAGTGCGAACAGAGCCGTGTCTCGCTGGCAGAATGGCTCCGGGTCTCCGGTACGCGCGTTAGGAACTACAATCATGCGGCGAGCGGATCCGGCTTCCGCGAGGATCCAGTCCGGCGCGAAGGCATCGTACACCACTACCTTCGAGACAATCGCCGGCAGTTCCCGGCCCGTGTAGTTCGGGTTGTCTACGGAGCAATCCACGCCTGAGTTCCTGGCGAGCTCATCGAGAACGTGTAGTGCGGTGCACAGGAAGCCGTGTGGCGCGCGTTCGTGCGCAATTGCGAAAGCGTAGGTCCCGAGGAAGGAATCGTCCCCGCTCTGAAGTTCGGGCCGCAGCAGAAACGCGTTGGGAACCTGCGGCTCCCGGGCAGTCGTTTCGGGTACAGAGAGCCAGGACGCCAGTTGCTCCGGATCGGCGACGCCTTGCCATTCTCGAAAATGATGTTTGCCGTTATCGAATAGCGTGGAACCGCGGCGCAGCTTGGGGTGCTTCACGAGACCGCCAAGAAAGCGCGCATAACATCCCGAACATAAGTCACGATCCGGACCGGCAGGACAGGTCTGACATTCAAACCGCTGGCCAACGATGGGCTGGCTGCCACATTCGTGACAACGGTTCCACAGATGCAGGTTTGCGGGGATCTGCTGCATGATCATCATCCCATTGCTGACTGGTTACAGCGGCTTGAGCGATGCCGTTTCAGGGCCCCACTCGACACGATCGGCATTGACGAGAGTGAGATCCATCACGGCCGGAGGATCCGCACTGAAGTCGACCGGGAAGTCCGTCCCGGCATACATGCGAAATATTCGAAGCTGACCGAGAAATGTATCCAAGTCAGGAGGTTTGATGGGTGTAAAGATGCTGCGAATCGAGGATCCAGCAGGAATGTACCGCGATTCTCCGTTCAGCGAGACGGAGACTTCCACACTGACGGAGGTAGACGGGGGATAAGCCTTGCAGAACATGGAAGGCTGGATGGTAGCTAGGTGCTCGCAGGGCGAAGACGGCTGTTCGCGGACCTGGCCCAACACTTGAGCTAACGCCTGAATATCATTGCTACCGACAATCAGAGCCGCGCGTTCCACGTCGCTTTGGACGTAGAGTGTAAGCAGGAACAGGCGGTAGTACCGGAAGCGCGCGGCCTGGAGCAAGGCGGTCTGCTCCTCGGCAGCCAGGGACGCAGCGCTGGAGGGCTCGGCCTGAAACACGGTGTTGTTGTCGGGACCAGCAATGACTTTGGTGATGCTCACTCGCGTGCCAATGTAGTCGGATAACGACGTGCTGTTATTTCGAAACAGGGCGGTCTCCATCTTAAGCCGCATTCCGGGCTGCAGATCGATAGAGCCCTCGTCGAGCCGCATCCCAGTGAGGTACCGTGCGCTGTCGCCAGGTGTCGAGGGGAGCGATTCCCGAACTGCTCGCTGCAGTTTCGGGGCTTGCTGCGGGGTGACGCAAGAACGGTCGACCAAAACCGAGAAGTCGTCAAAAGCGTTGGCGGACAGGCGAGTGTCGCTATGTACTTGCGGAGGCGGCCACGAGTTGATGAGAGGCATGGTCAGCTTCCACCCCTTGCGGTCGGCATCGAGTTCAAACGGCGGCTGTTTGAGGGTACAAGCCTCACCGGATTTCGCGGGCGGGGCCAGCTTTGCGTTCCGGCTGATTTCGACGACGTACCGAGCGCCGGATTGCTTGACGTCGCGGAGCGGCGGCAGGACCAGCGACGCGACCGGCGTCTTCACTATGCGATACCGCTTGCTCGAAAAGAGGGCGCTTCCACCGCAGCCTGTCAAAACCAGCAGACAGGGAAAGGCTACACAACTGTAGAGCCTTATTGACATCCGTTTCTTGTGACCTCTCTTTTTTGGGTTCGTCGAATGGGTGGGGCCTCATCCGCTCAATGTTGCCGTGGCTTTGGCGGCACCCAACTCTGTCGACAGAAGGCGCGATATCTGCGCAGCCGGGGCTTGTGACATCAGATCGATATGCGTCGAAGGGATATCATGCACTCGAATTTCGCCCGTGACGTACGGTCTCCAACGACTGGGATCGCAGCCAGACCCTCCATTCTCCAGTCTAGCTGCCCTGAAAAACACGATGGGACCGCGGTACAACTGCGGCGTCCAGGCGGCGCCGAGCCTGAGGTTGTTGGCGCAAATCCGGGCGATCGGGACATAGAGGTCGAGATCGTCGGCATGATAGTCCTGGCGCAAGCGTTGCAGAAACATCTCCGTATCCGGGGTGGCTTGGGTGATGCCACAATCCGGCGGCGTGTTGTCGACGAGGGCGAGGAGGCCGATTACGTGCCCTTGCTGCTGCATCATACACGCCACTGTATGGGCCACCAGGGCGCCCCACGAATATCCGAGCAGATGGTACGGTCCGGACGGCTGCACGCTGCGAAGCTCTCGAATGTAATCCGCGGCCATTTCTTCGACACTGGACGGCAGATCGTCTTCGGGGTGCAGACCGCGCGCCTGCAAGCCATAGATTGGCCGGCGAGGATCGATATGGAGGGCAAGCCGCCGGTAAGCCCAACTGATGCCACCGAGGCCGTGAATACAGAACAGTGGTGGCAGGACGCCGTCAGGCCTGAGCGGTGTGAGCACGCCAAGGGGATCGGCCAGGTGCCCTGTAAGCCTCTTCGAGAGAGTGCCAGGGGTGAAGGCGCGGAATATGTCTGAGACGGCGAGTGTCAAGCCCAATGCCGCTTTGACCCGGCTCGCAAGCCGCAGCGCAAGGAGGGAATGGCCGCCCAACTCGAAGAAGCTGTCGTCGAGCCCGACGCGCTCGACTCCCAGCACCTCGGCGAACAGGCTGCACAGAATCTCTTCCTGCGGTGTGCGCGGCGCCCGGTATCCTGCTACCGGATGGTAGTCGGGCACGGGCAATGCCTTCCGGTCGAGCTTCCCGTTCACGGTCACCGGGAACGCATCGAGCACCATCACCGCCGACGGCACCATGTAGTCCGGCAATCTCTC
>DAIDIH010000346.1 GCA_027459465.1 Bryobacterales bacterium
CTGCGCGGCAAGCGCATCTTCAAGATGACGCCGATCCACCACCATTTCGAGATTCTCGGCTGGCCCGAATCGCAGATCATCGTGCGGTTCTGGATCGCCGGCCTGGTGATGGCGCTGTTCGCGCTGACGACCCTGAAACTACGGTGATGGACCTGCGCAACCAACTCGTCGCCGTCTGCGGTATGCAGATTTCCGGTCTCGCCGCCGTGAAACTGCTGCGCGCCCATGGCGCCCTCGTCCGCGCCGTGGACCAGAAACCGACTCCGGAAATCGAAGCGCAGGTCCGCGAACTCGATGTCCCGCTCGCGGCCCAGAACGAAGCCGCCTTCGCGGATGTCAACCGAATCGTGCTTTCGCCCGGCGTGCCCGCCGATCTCGAAGTCTTCGCGTCCGCGCGCGCCCGCGGCGTCCCGGTGATCGGCGATGTCGAACTCGCCGGCTACTTTCTTGAAGGCCCGGTCATCGGTATCACCGGCTCGAACGGGAAAACCACCACGACATCGCTGGCCGGGCATATGCTGCGCGAGGCCAAAATCGACTGCCAGGTCGGAGGGAATATCGGTTTCGCACCCTGCGCGATGGTGGAAACCTCGGCGCCGGAGAGATGGAACGTCCTCGAGCTTTCGAGCTTCCAACTGGAGACCATCGAGCAATTCCGCGCGCACGTGTCTGTCGGTCTTAACGTTACCGATAACCATATCGATCGACATAAAACGTTCGCCAACTATGTCGCGGCGAAACGGCGCCTTTTCGAGACCCAGGAAGCGTCCGGACATGCCATTCTGAACGCCGACAACCCGATTTGCGTGTCCTACGCGGAGGCGACGCGGGCTCAGGTGCACTGGTTCAGCTCGAAGCGAACGCTCGATCGCGGGGCGTGGCTTTCCGGCGACACGATTCTGCTCGACGGCGCGCCGCTGATCGACGCTGCATCCATTCGCCTGCGCGGCCGGCACAACCTCGAAAACGTCATGGCGGCCGCACTGGCAGCGCATTTGGCGGGCGCGCCGCTCGACCGGATCGCCGCCGCGGCCGGCACCTTCCAGGCCGTCGAGCACCGGCTCGAATTCGTCGCCGCAATCGACGGAGTCGATTACTTTAACGATTCAAAGGCCACCAGCGTGGATGCCGCGCTCAAGGCCCTCGACGCTTTTCCAGGCCGCCTCTGGGTCATCCTTGGCGGCCATCACAAAGGCAGCGACTACACCGTGATGCGCGGGCCGCTCCACGAGAAGGCGCGCATGGCGCTGTTGATCGGAGAGGCGTCGCCGATCCTGGCGGAACAGCTTCACGGCGCCGTGCCGCTGCTTGCCTGCCAGACGCTCGATGCGGCGGTTGCCGCCGCCCGGCGCCAGGCCCAGCCTGGGGACACCGTCCTGCTCGCCCCGGCGTGTTCCAGCTTCGACCAGTTCACCAGCTATGAGCACCGCGGGCGCGTATTCAAAAGCCTCGTCAACGCCGCCGCCAACGGGGGAGGGAACTGAATGGCGCAGCGCGTCAAAACCGACTGGGTCCTGTTCTCGACCATCGTTTTGCTGATCTCCTTCGGCCTGCTGATGGTCTGGAGTGCGTCCTCGGTGATGGCCGAGATCCGCTACGGATCGAGCTTTCATTTCCTGGTGCGGCAGCTCGCCTGGGCGATCGGCAGCTTCGCCGTGCTGATGTACCTCAAGGGCCGCGATTACCGCCGCTTTCAGGACCCCGCGTGGGCCTTCACGCTGCTCGGCCTGAACCTGATGCTCCTCGGCGTCGTGTATTTTCTTGACCCCCACCAGCATCGCTGGTTCCGGCTGGGCGGCATCGGCAGCCTCCAGCCGTCGGAATTCGCCAAGCCCGCTCTGGTCGTGTTCCTGGCCTATTTCATCACGCGCCGCACGGACCGCATCAACAACCAACGCACGCTCCTTCAGGCGGCGCTCGCGCTCGGCATCCTGTCGATTCTGGTCGGTATTGCGGACCTGGGGACCGCCATCGTCCTGGCGCTCACAGCGGCTGTGGTGCTCTATGTGGCGGGGCTGGACCGGCGCTACTCGATCGCCGCGCTCGCCGTGGGCATCGTGTTCACCGGCGCTCTGATCGTCTCCAAGCCGTACCGGCTGGCGCGCATCATCGGAAAGTTCGACCCCAACTACACGCTGCTCGACAAGATCGATCCGAAAGGACACATCAAGAACTACGCCAACGAGTCGATCACCACGCGCGACGCCAGCTACCAGCCGAAGCAGTCGCGAATCGCCGTTGGCAGCGGCGGCGTGCTGGGGCTCGGTCCGATGGAAGGCCGGCAGAAACTTCTCTACCTGCCTGAAGCGCACACGGATTATATTTATGCGGTTGTCGGCGAAGAAACCGGCATGGTGGGATGCCTGCTGATTCTGGGAGCATTTCTCGTGCTGATTGTGCGAGGGTTCCGCGTCTTTCTGCACGCGCCGGACGATTTCGGCCGGTATCTCGCGCTTGGCGTCACGGTCTGTATCGGCTTACAGGCGCTGATTAACATCAGCGTCGTGCTTGACCTCGGGCCGAGCAAGGGGATTCCGCTGCCGATGATCAGCTTCGGCGGAAGCTCGCTGCTCGGCACGCTTGTCTCTCTTGGTTTGCTGCTCAGCGTGAGTGAACGCTCGGGATGAAGGAAGGCGCCGGACTCGTCATCGCGATGGCGGGCGGAGGAACCGGCGGGCACGTCGTGCCGGCGCTGGCGGTGGCGAACGAACTGGCCTCGCGCGGCCACGCGGTTTTCTTTGTGGGCACGCGCG
>DAIDIH010000347.1 GCA_027459465.1 Bryobacterales bacterium
GGCGGCGGCTTCGGTGGTCATGGAGTCGACGGGCGAGAGCGCCTGGCGGCTGATGGCGTAACCGCCGAGGGAGGCGGCGATGAGGGTGACGGGGATGGAGAGAAGCATGAGCCAGCGGAGGCGGGCGAGGAGGTCTTCGGTACTTTCGAGGGAGGCAGCGGCGACGATGGAGTAGCGGTGGCCCTGGACGTAGTCGGAGCGATGGAGGACGCGATAGCCGATGGTTGGGAGCGGGGCGGGAGCGTCGATGGGGAAAATGCGCTGGCCGTTGGGGCCGGTGACGCGGATGAGGCGTCCTTCCGGGACGGAGTCGGCGTATTCGCCAAGTTCGTCCTGGATGGCGGGGATGCCGCCGCCTTCGCGGGAGGTTTCCTCGATGAGTTCGACGGCGCCCTGGACGCGGCGGTCGAGAGCGTGGTCGACGCTGGCGATGAGGCCCCGGCGGACAGCGAGCCAGAGCAGGAGGCTGAAGAGGACGAAGCCCGCCAGCAGGACGGCGGCGTACCAGAGCGAGAGGCGGAGGCGGATGGAGAACTGGCGCGTCACGCGGGTTCCTTGCGGAGGCTGTAGCCGACGCCGCGGACGGTGTGGATGAGCTTGGGCTCGCCGGGCAGTTCTACTTTGGCGCGGAGGAGGCGCATGAAGGCGTCGAGGGTATTACTTTCGACGTCGCTCGAGAAGCCCCAGACGGCTTCAAGGAGGGTGTCGCGGGGGACGACATGGCCGGCGCGGCGGAGGAGCATTTCGAGGAGGGCGTATTCGGTGCGGGTGAGGGTAAAGCGGCGGGGGCCGCGCTGGGCTTCGCGGGTGGCGGGGTCGAGGGTGAGTTCGCCGCAGCGGAGGACGGTGGGGCGGGGGATATCGCCGCGGCGGGAGACGGCGCGGATGCGGGCGAGGAGGACGTCGAAGGAGAATGGCTTGGTGAGGTAGTCGTCGGCGCCGGAGTCGAGACCGGTGACGATGTCGAGGTCGGCGTCGCGGGCGGTGAGCATGAGGATGGGGGTGCGGTTGCCGGACTCGCGGAGGCGTTTGGCGAGGGAGAGGCCGTCGAGGCGGGGGAGCATAATGTCAAGAACGATGACATCGAAGGGGTGGGCGAGGGCGATGGAGAGGCCGTCGGCGCCGTCAGTGGCGACGATGGCGGCATGGCCTTCTTCCTCGAGGCCGCGCTGGAGGAGGTGGGCCAGGCGCGTTTCATCTTCTACTACGAGGATCTGCATGGCGGTACCGCGGATACCTTTCATCGTAGAGGGGATTTCTGAAGATTTGCTGAAGTTTACAAGGGCGGGCGCGAGGGAGAAGTGGGAAGGGGGTTCAGGGGCGGACGCTCTGTCGCGGTCGCGGCTTCCATGAGAAGGCCCTCCCTGTCAAGCCGAATCTGCCAGACCTAGTCGCCGGCGTTAGCCGGCGAGGGGCCTGCGGTTTCTGCCTTCGCCCTTGTCTTAGGGATTCGGAGGCAAAACGCGGGGGCAGTCAAGGCCGAGCGAAGCTCGCCCGCAGGGTCGCCTTGACGGACCCTGCGTTTTGCCTCATCGACCATCAGAAGGGCGAAGGCCCTTCCGGCTCGATCCTGACGCTTCCCTCTTCCGCTTTCCCCCTGACCGTTGCGCCCGGCTTCCATCCGCACTCTCGGTGAGCCCTCGTGTCTGGCTCGGTGCATACTCGGGTCCTACGTTGTTTGGTGCTGGGTGCTGCCTACTCGGTATCGAACTCGTGTTTGCGGTTACTACCGCGACCTCGCAGTCACCCAGGCCATCGGCTTCGGGGGGTCGTTCCCATCCCTTCAGCGCGCCGTTACCGCCGCGCTCTGCCGCAACGGTTCGTACACGCTCTCATCCATCCAGATCCGGTGCATCAACACCGCCAGTTTCCGCGCCACTGCCACCACCGCCCGCTTCCTGGCATTCTTCCCGCCCCGCTGCGCCAGCCGCAGACCCCAGCGCCGCAGATCCGTGTCCGGCCCAAACCGGCCCAGAATGTACTGCGCTCCCTGGATCAGTAAGCTCCGCAGGTAACGGTCGCCCGCTTTGGTGATTCGCAGCTGTGGCTGCGACGCGCCCGAATCCCGTTGCCGGGGCCGCAGCCCCAGATACGGTCCGATCTGCCGGCTCCTGGCGAACCGCAGATGATCATCCAGCGTCAGCACGAACGTCAGCGAGATCAGCGGCCCCACGCCGGCAATCTGCCGCAGCCGCCCCGAGGCCGGGTACTTCTGCTCCAGCTCCCGGATCTTCCGGTCATATTCACCGATGCGGCGCTGCACATCTTCCATCGCGTTCCACAGAGGCTCCAGGATGGCGATCTGCTCCTGGATCGACTCCCGGCTCACCCGCCGCGGCAAACGATGGCCGAGTGACTTCGATAGACCGCGCAAACTGCACCACAGCTTGGTCCGCACTTCGACCAGGCGCGCCCGCGCCCGAATCACCGTCAAGTCCTTTTGCGCCTCCGCGCTGCGATGCTTCACCACCCGCAGCAGATCCGGCATCGCCGCCGCCACTCGCGCCAGCGTGCGCGCGTCGTTGCGGTCGTTCTTGCTGTCGCTCTCGCTGATCAAGCGCAGCCGCCGGGGATCCACCACCATCACCGCATGTCCCATCTGCTCCAACAGCCGGCTCACCCAAGGCGAGTGGCTCCCGGCTTCCATCACCACCGTCTCGGGATGGCTGGTGGAAAACCAACTCTGCAGATCCGGGGTCGTCATGCGCACGCGGACTTCCTGCCGAATCTCACCGTCGGCGCCGAGCACGCATAACTGGCTTTCCTTGTCTCCCAGATCCAACGCCATCACTAAACCTTCTTCCTGCTGCCATTCCCGATTGCTGCTACGCTTCTGCATAGGCCGGTCTCCTTCTTTGCACCTCGAGTGCGTCTAGTCGGGAGCTTATCGCATCCCGCGGCGGCCGGCCTTCTCATCCATTCTCGGTAGCGCAGTCGCCCGTTGGGATGATGTGGGCCGGTGTCGCGTGGGTGGGATTAGGCGGGTCGGAATTACGCCGGGTGTGTTGAAAGCCGTGATCGCCCATCGCGAGAGTAACCGACTTTGATGGCCTTCGGCGCGACGGCGGCGCGTGAGCACTCCTTTGCGGTGACGGTAACGGTCAAATCTCTCAGCTTGCCGCGTTTTCGCCGCAGCCCCCGGCCGGGCAA
>DAIDIH010000348.1 GCA_027459465.1 Bryobacterales bacterium
CTGCTTCTGCTTTTCTTCGCTCAAGACATTGCTCACAAGGACGGAGCCTAACGCCCCGCCTGAACTAACGTCCTGAGTGGTCCTCCCGTTGGCCGGTTTTCAGGTAACCATCAATGGCCGGATTTGGGTGACCGCCAAGGACCTCTCCGACAACTATGAACCGCCGGCAGAGCGCGAAGCGATGGTG
Source organism: Bryobacterales bacterium (assembly GCA_027459465.1). GTDB lineage: Bacteria > Acidobacteriota > Terriglobia > Bryobacterales > Bryobacteraceae > JAJYKC01. Next base: position 188 of record DAIDIH010000348.1, read on the forward strand.
GAGGAGATTCGCGCGCTCAATCGGGAAATGTCCTTGTACGTGCGCGCTCGATGCCGGTGCGTGGAGAACTTACGAGGCGTGGCCGTATCCGGCCGTTGAACGGATTCCGCCATCCTGAGTTTGAGGTTGGAGTTGCCCGTTGCGCTAAATAGTGGGCTGGGCTCGTTTTTGGCGATTATATTCCTTGACTGGCATATGCTTCATGCAGTATATACAGAGAGTGGAGTCTGTGTTCGAGATTATTGCGGAGCCGAACCGGCGGGCGATATTGAGTCTGCTCCTGTCGGAACAACGCACGGTGGGGGAGATCGAGCGGCGGCTTGGCATGCCGCAGCCGGCGGTATCGAAGCACCTGCGGGTGCTGCGGGAGGCCGGTTTTGTGGAATCGACGGTAGACGCACAGCGCCGTCTCTATCGGCTGAAGCCTGAACCGCTTCAGGAGGTGGACGAGTGGCTGGCTCCGTTCCGGCGGTTCTGGTCCGCTCATGTGGATGCTCTCGCACGGCACCTTGACCGCATGGAGCAATCGGCGGCGACGAAAGGGAAGAAAAGGAGCAGACGGCGCGGCGGAAGCCGCGAACGTAACAAGGGAGGAGAAGCGATATGAAAATCAGATTGACCAGCGTGTACGTGGACGATCAGGACAAGGCGCTGCGGTTTTATACGGAGGTACTGGGCTTTGTCAAGAAGGGCGATTTCAGCCAGGGACCGTTCCGGTGGCTGACGGTGGCCTCGGCCGAGGAACCGGACGGCACGGAGCTGCAACTGGCCCTGAACGACAACCCGGCGGCTAAATCGTATCAGCAGGCGATGTTTCAAAAGGGCCAGCCCGCGGCCATGTTCTTCACCGACGACGTGCAGGCGGATTACGAGCGCATGAAGGCGCGTGGCGCGGAGTTCACCATGCCGCCAACGGATGTGACGGCGTCCAAGATCGCCATGCTGAGCGACACGTGTGGCAATCTTATCCAGATCACGCAGCTAATGCGCTGGTAGGACGGAAGGAAAAGAAGACGATGGCCGAGCGCGAGCAGTACACACCGGGTCCGGCCCGCGCGGAGGTGCGGAAGGACGGCGAGAAGTGGACGCTGATTCTCGTCAGACAACTGCGGCACCCGCCGGAGAAAGTGTGGCAGGCGCTCACCGACCCCGCGCATCTGCGCGAGTGGGCTCCGTTTGAAGCCGCTGGGAACCTGGGGACGGCTGGAACGACGGTGACGCTCACCTGGGTGGGAACGGGAAGGCCGACCGAAACGACGGTGACGCGTGCCGACGCTCCCAAGGTGCTTGAGTATGGCGATATCCGGTGGGAACTGGAAGCCGTTGGCGGCGGCACGCGGCTGACGCTGTGGCACAGCATCGATCGCCGGTTCATCTCGTGGGGCGCCGCGGGCTGGCACATCTGCCTGGATGTATTGGACCACCTGTTGAGTGGAACTCCGATCGGCCGCATCGCTGGGGGCGAGGCGATGGCGTTCGACGGTTGGCAGCGATTGAACGCGGCGTACGCCAGGCAGTTCGGCGTCGAAATGGCGAAGAAAGGGTCCCAATGAGCTGGAACAAATGGGTTCGGCAGGCGCACCGGTGGGTGTCCGTTGCCTTTACGGCCGCCGTCATCGTCAACTCGGTTGCGGTGCTGCGGGGCAGATATAGCAGCCGGGTGGGCCTGTTGGCGGTGTTCCCGTTCGCACTGCTGCTATTGACAGGTCTGTATTTGTTCGTGCTGCCATATGCCGCCAAGTGGCGCAGCGGGGGGCGGTGCTGAGCGCGGGTTTGGTCGCATGGCGGCATCGTGTGCACGGCTGAGACGTCAAAACGCTTGGTGGAGCGAGTCAGCGGCAGGGCGCTGGGGGCAAGCGGACGCGACGGTTTAGGTGAGCCAGGGGCGCGGCGGGTGGGCATATCTGCCTGGGTGTTCTGGACCGCCTGCTGAGTGGAACTCCGATCGGCCGCATCGCCGGGGGCGAGGCGATGGCGTTCGATGATTGGCGGCGGTTGACCGAGGAGTATGCCAGAGAGTTCGGCATTTAGCCGTCACGGCGCAGCAGGGCCAGCTTTAACCAGACAACTCCCGATCTGGTTTCAGAACTTTTCTCTTGACTGATTTTCTGATCCGAGCAATACTCTGATTGATTAAGGGACAGTCGCTCACGCCGCACGGCTAAAGGCTTCAACTCATGCGTCTGCTCATGGGGCAGCCGATGGGGGGAGTGTGTGTGAGCGGCTCTGGGGGAAATCATGACTCAGAAGCTGGGCATTGCGGCCCGAGGCGCGTTTGCGCTGGTATTGTGTTTAGCGTTCGCCGTCTCCGGCCATTCGCAAAACGTAACCGCTACGATTCGTGGGACCGTCACCGACGCCAGCGGCGCTTCGGTGCCCGGCGCCACGGTTACCGTTCATAATCAGGCCACGAACGTTGATGTACGAAGCGTGACCACCAACACAAACGGCGACTACGAGGCGCCGCTGCTACCCCAAGGTACCTATACCATCACCGTAAGCAAGGCGGGGTTTAAGAACTTCATCGCCAAGGACGTGTTTCTCGACGTTGGCCAGAACCGGACGGTGAACGCCTCGCTCGCGACGGGCGAAGTCAGCCAATCCGTTACGGTGGCGACGGAGACGACTCCGGTGCAGTTAACGAACGCGGCGCAGTCGTCCACGATTACGGGGACGCAAGTTCGGGAACTGGAGTTGAACAACCGGAACTTCGAGCAACTGGTGACGCTGCAACCCGGCGTGGTGTCTTCCCTTCCCGCGATTGTCGGATTCGGGATTTCAAACACCGACTCAATTTCGGTGAACGGGGCGCGGGGCGGGGCGAACAACTGGATGGTGGACGGGGCCGATATCAACGATAGCGGTTCGAACCTCACGCTTCTGAATGTTCCGAGCGTCGACGCCATGGACGAATTCACTCTGCAGCGGAGCACGTATGACGCGCAGTACGGCCGGAGCGGCGGCGGCCAGGTGCAGGTGGTGACCAAGTCCGGCACCAGCGCTTTCCACGGGGACGCTTACGAGTTCGTGCGGAACGACGTATTCAACGCGAACGAATTTTTCGCCAACTCGGCTGGACGGGCCCGTCCGCCTCTGCGGTACAACGATTTCGGTTTCACGTTTGGCGGTCCGGTTTTCATTCCGAACCACTACAACACGGACAAGTCGAAAACATTTTTTTTCATCTCGGAGGAGTGGCGGAAGACGAGTCTTCCCTCGACGGACATTGCGCTGCTGCCGACGCCGGCGCAGTTGGCCGGGACTTTCACGGGGCAGTTAAATCCGGCCTCAGCGCCGGCCGGGTGCATCACGGTGAACGCGGCGGCCAATACGTCGCAGATCAATCCGTCGTGTTTCAGCAAGAACGCGCAGGCATTCATCAAGAATGTTTACTCGAAGTTTTCGATCAACGGGCCTCCAGGTACAAATGAATACATTACGCCCGTAAATGCGTTGAACAACTACCGGCAGGACATGGAGCGAATCGACCAGAAGATCACCGACCGGGTACAGGTTTTCGTGCGCTACATGCAGGACTCGGTACCGACGACGGAGCCCGGCGGACTATTTGCCGGAGAGCCTCTGCCGGGTATTTCTTCCACGGCGACGAACGCGCCGGGGAAGAACTTTGTGGCACACGCGACGGCCATTCTATCTCCGACCATCGTAAACGAAGCCGGCTTCAACTACTCCTGGGGTGCGATTAACAGCGAGCTTACGGGCATTGTGGACTCACCATCGTTTACGGGTGCGCTTACGAACAACTTTCCGTACACGGATCCCTACGGGCGCGTGCCGGGAGTTTCGATTGTGGGCCTGACGGGAGTCGCGCTTCCCTCTGCGCCGTACCACGAGCGGAACATCGACAAGGAAGTTTACGACAACTTCTCAATTACGCGGGGCAGCCACTCGATTCGCGCCGGCATCAGTTCGCAGTTCATGCGTAAGACGGAGAACGCGGATAACCCGACGAACGGCTCATTTATCTTCCGTACGGCATACGGTAACCCTTCGTTTGCGAACTTCCTTCTGGGTAACGCGGCGCAATTCTCGCAGTCGAGCCGTGACATCACGCCGGATCTGCGCTACGTTGACCTCGAAGCCTATATTCAGGACGACTGGAAAGTGAGCTCGAATCTCACCATCAATCTTGGCGCGCGCTACACGTATATGCCGAGTCCACACGACGCGAATCTGGTGCTTAACAATTTCGATCCGGCGGCGTTCAAGCCGGGCGCGGCGCCGTTGCTCAACTCGAGTGGGAATTTCGTTGCCGGCCAGGGGGTGATTCCGGCCAATTACGTGAACGGAATCATCTTTCCGTCGAGCGGGTGCGCGGGCGCCCAGAAGATCGCTCCGGTGACGTGCTCGCCCTACGGCAATACGGTGAACATGAACGACACGAACAATGTCGCTCCGCGGGTAGGGCTGGCATGGGACCCATTCGGCAAGGGCAAGACTTCGATACGTACGGGCTACGGTATTTTTTACGACCGGCCGCTCAACGGCATTTGGGAGCAGAACGCCTTCGCCGATCCGCCGCTATTGCAAAGCGTGCTGGTGTTGAATACGGCCTTCGACAACCCGAGCGCGGGAACCGCATTCACGCGGCTTGGTCCGGTGGGATTGCACGCCACCGGGCAGGGAGCCTTTCACGTACCTTACTATCAAAACTGGAACTTCTCGGTGCAGCAGGAGATCGCGCCGGACACGCGGCTGGAAGTTGCCTACGTGGGCGGCAAAGGTACGCACCTGCTGGGATTGCTCGACGAGAATCAGGCTCCGCTCAGCCTGCGCGAGGCAAATCCGACGGCCAATGTGAACCAGTTGCGGCCGTATCTTGGTTACTCCAATATCAACGATGTCGCGAGCCTGTTCAACAACACCTATAACTCGCTGCAGGTTTCGCTGACGCGCCGCGTCGCCACGGGCTTGAACTTCGGTATCGCCTACACGTGGTCGAAAGACTTGACCGACAACGCGACCGACCGGTCCACGGCAAACTATGATTCTTACAACTTTGCGCTTGACCGCGGCCCGGCGACTTTCAACGTTCCTCAGGTTGTGATCCTCAATTACGTTTACGATCTGCCGTTTTTCAAGGGCAAGCAGGGCTTCGCGGGCAAGGTGTTAGGCGGTTGGGAGCTTTCCGGGATCAGCACGTTCCAGGCGGGCTTCCCGCAGGTGGTCCGGCAGTTCAACGATCCCTTCAACTCCTTCGACTATAAAGCCGGGACCGCAGGGGTCTTCCCCGGAGGCATCGGCATTGACCCCAGCCCGGTTGCGCCGCGCGCCGACGTGGTTCCCGGGGCTTCGCTCAGCGGACCGGGGACGGTGGCCGAGTACTTCAACACGAAGGCCTTTGCCGATGCGATCGGCCACTTCGGAACCGCGGGCCGCGGCCTGATGTACGGCCCGGGTCTCGATAACTGGGACATCGCCGCGATCAAGAACATTTCGCTGACGGAGCGTTTCAGTCTCCAGTTCCGCGGGGAGTTCTTCAACGCCTTCAACCACGTTTCGTTCACGTCGCTCGACACGAACGTCGACAGCGGGACCTTCGGCCGTCTGAACGGCGACCGTGGTCCGCGTAACATACAGCTTGGCCTTAAGCTGTACTTCTGATTCGGCGGCGCGGCTAGAATGAGAGCCGGGATGCCGCGCCGGTCCGGACTTTTGCTACTCATTGCGGCCAGTTTGGCTGCTGCCGGGGTTGACGTGCGAACGTTGATCGCGGAGGCCGGGAAGGCGCTGGAGCAGGGCAACAACGCCGCGGCCGAGTCGGGTTTCCGGCGCGCACTCGGACTTGCGCCGGACAATGTCGGCGCGATGACGGGTCTGGCGCTGGCCGAGACCCGCCTTGGAAAACCGGACGAGGCTATCGCTCTGTACCGCAGGGCGTTGACGCTGCAGCCGCAGGATGCCCGTATCGAACGTAACCTTGCACTCGCCTGCTTTAAGGCGCAGCGGTTTGCCGAGGCATGGCCGCTGCTCAACAGGCTAACCGGGCCAACGAGCACGGACTTCCAGTTACTGAATCTGAGCGGCCTGACGCTGTTCGCTCTGGACCGCTATTCACTGGCGGCATCGTATCTGGAACGCGCCGTGAGGGTGAAGCCCGGGGACGCCGGGACGCTTTACGTGCTCGGCAAGGCCTATTTGTACGCGGGAAACGGGAAGGGCCTGGCGCAGGTGTTCGAACAACTCGAACGCGTGGCGCCGGACTCGGCCGAAACTCATGTGATGATGGGCACCGCGTATGACAAGGGGTTTCAAACGGACGAAGCGATTCAAGAGTACGAAGCCGCCGAGAAGGCGAATCCTGATTTCCCCGGCGTCCACACGGGTCTCGCTCTTCTTTACTGGAAGCAGGACCGAATCGAACCCGCGGAGCACGAGTTTCGCGAGGAACTACGCCGATTCCCGTCCGACACGGTGGCGAATTGCCTTTTGGGCGACATCCTTCTGCGGCGGGGAGACGCAGAGGGGGCAGCGCCGCATTATGAGGCGGCGCTTAAGACAAATCCCCGATATAAGGAAGCGCTTTTCGGGCTGGGGAAGGCGGAGCTGAAACTCAAACATCCCGAGAAGGCCGAGGGGCCGCTTCGGAAGGCGATTGCCCTCGATCCGAATTATGCGCAGGCGCACTTCACTCTCGGACGCGTGTTGCATGCGATGGGTCAAGACAAAGAAGCCGCTGCCGAGCAAGCCAAATCCGTAGAAATTCAGGCGCGGCAGCAAGCCGAGTACACGCGGCGTCTCCAGGGGAAATAGCCGCGGTCAGTGCAGCATGCTGGTCATCGAGTCGAGTAACTGTGCCTCGCGCTCAATGGCCGCGGCGGTGCGGGCGATCTGTGGTCCGACTTCGCTCCATTCCTTTTGGTCGATCGCTTCGCGGACGGCGGGGAGCGTTTTGACGCCGTAGCCGGTGTAGAAGCCCGGCGCGTAGACCATGTGCTCGAACCACGGCCGGCGGGGCAGCCCTTTGGTGTCCAAAAGCATGCGCTCGGTGAGGTACACCTTGCCGGCGAGAGCGGACGACTCCGACGGATTCGCGGCATAGGCCCGCTCATAGGAAGCCGCGGCGCGCTTCAGATGATCGACGGCGTTTTCGAGCGGGGAGAAGTCCAGGAATGGAGGCATGGCCTCCTTGACCTGGGCTACGAACGGCTTTCGCGGATCCGATGCCGCTTTATACGCTCCTGCTTCGATCAGACGGTCTTTGGTCTCGATCTGATCTCGCGTGGTCTTCCACAGTGTTTTCACCTGGTCGAGATAGGTGGAGAAGGTACGCGCCTGGGCATTGAATTCGAACCCAGGGACGGCGGCGCCGGCAAGACGCATGACGAGGGTGCCGGCGGTCTGGGCCAGGGCGCGGCCGTAGACGAAATCGCGGTCGGAGAAGTGCTCGTACCAATAGATGTCGTCGTAGATGGAGTGGTAGATGCCGCCGCCGTCTTCGCCGCCGAAGCCGAGATCGACGCTGGCGATGCCGAGATGCTGGAGGAACGGCGTGTAGTCGCTGCCGGAGCCGAGCGCGGAAATCGGTAGGTCGCCGGCGGCCTGCTCGCCCGAGGGGGCGCCGCGGCGCCCGACCATGCGATTCAACTCAAGCCGTTTCCAGACGCTCAAGTGGGTCTCCGGGTCCTCGACGTCGCGGGCAACCTGGTTGACGAGCATTTCGAGGGAATGGGATCCGCCGGCGTGAAGAAAGCCGCGTCCGTTGCTGTCGCTGTTGATGTAGGCGACGGCCTTCTGGCTTAGCTCGGAGGCGTGGGTCTCGGCCCACTCCGTGGAACCGAGCAGGCCGGGTTCTTCGCCGTCCCAGGCCGCAAACACGATGGTTCGCTTCGGACGCCAGCCCTGCTTGACGAGTTCGGACATCGAGCGCGCTTCTTCGAGGAGCGAGATTGTACCGGAGACCGGGTCCTCGGCGCCGTTGACCCAGGCGTCATGATGGTTGCCGCGGATGACCCACTGATCCGGAAGAGTCGAGCCCGGGATGGTTGCGATCACGTCGTGGATCGGCTTGAGATCCCAGTTCGACTTCATCACGAGATGCACCTTGGCGGGTCCGGGACCGGTGTGGTAGGTGATGTCGAGCCCGCCGCGCCAATCCGGAGGGACAACTTCGCCACCGAGCGCGGCGAGCAGAGGACGCGCGTCGGAGTAGGAGATGGGGAGCACCGGAATCTTCATCAACACGGGGGATTCTTTGGGAGAGAGGCGCCTGGCGTCTTTCGTGGCGCCGACTCCGGGGGTGAGAGGATCGCCGGCATAGAGAGGCATGTCGGCGACGCTGCCGCGCTGGACGCCGAAGGGGGGGCGCCAGGCTCCGTCCGGGAACACATTGCCCGAGGTGTAGCCGTCGTCGCGGGGATCGGAGTAGATGATGCAACCGATGGCGCCGTGTTCGTAGGCCACCTTCGGCTTGATGCCGCGCCAGGAACCGCCGTAGCGCGCGATGACGATAGCGCCTTTGACGGAGATTCCCAGACGGTCCAGAACCTCGTAGTCGGCCGGAATGCCGTGGTTGACGTATACGAGCGGCGCGGTGACGTCGCCGTCGCCCGAGTAGGCGTTGTAGGTGGGAAGCTGCTCCGAGGTTTGATTTGATGTGGGATCGACGGAGAGCGGCGGTTCGGCAAGCTGGGCCTCGAACCGGCTGGGCGATAACATTTCGAGCTTTCGCTCCTTCGGCGTTGGGAAGAGCACGTCGAAGGTTTCGATATGCGCGTCGAGGCCCCAGCTTTTGAACTGCGCCAGGATCCACTGCGCGTTCTCGTTGTCATAGGGCGAGCCAACGTTATGAGGATGGGCGGCGAGCCGTTCCATGTCCGCCTTCATGTTGGCGGGGCTCGGCAGGGAGCGGTACTTCATTTCCCATTCGTGCTCCTGGGCGGCGCCGGCGGCGTCGTAACCACGGTAGGAAACCGGTGACTGCGCGATGGCGAGCGATAGACAGAGGAATAGCGCGAATGCGGCTCGGAGCATGACGTTATTGTAGGCGAGACAGGCGCGCCGTGCTTACCGCGCGAACCGGGCGAAGAAGCTATCGGGGTTCCACGCCGGCCGTGCGTCGTCGTCCGCGACGCGTTCGAGCAGCGCCGCGATGAAATCGTTGAACCGCGCCGCGGCGGCGAGGTCGACGGGTTGCGAGGTGTCGTCGGAGGGCGCGTGATACCGCTTTGTGAGCCATTCCTTTTGAATGCGCGCTTCTTCGGAGCCCGGCAGAGCGGCAAACTTGAAGGCAAGGGCCGGGACGCCATGCTGCACGAAGCTGTACTGATCGCTGCGGATGAACCGGTTCCGCTGGGGCTGCTGGTCCGCGAGGATTCCGATGTGCATGGCATTGCCTACGGCGCGCACATCGGCTCCGAGGGTAGATTCATCGAGACCCTGCACTTCGAGCGCTTTGAGCGGGTAGAGCGGAAGGAACATGTCGACGTTCAGGTCGGCCGCGATGGCGCTGGCGGGTACGGAGGGATGCGCGGCGAAGTACTTTGAACCGAGTTCGCCTTTTTCCTCGCCGCAGACGGCCAAGAACAAAATCGAGCGTTTTGGTTTGGTCTTGAGAGAAGCGATTTTGCGTGCGACCTCGAGAACGGATGCGACGCCCGAGGCATTGTCCATGGCGCCGTTGTAGATGGAATCTCCGTTGATGGGAGCGCCAACGCCGACGTGATCGAGGTGAGCGCTGAAGACGACGTACTCGTTCTTCCGCGCCGGGTCCGAGCCGGGTAGGATTGCCGCGATGTTGGGGGAGCTGACGGAGCCGCGCGTCACTTTGAGCTTCGCCTCAATGTCGCCGGAAAGGTTGAAATGGGGCAGAGGGGAACCGGATCGCGCGGCTGCCAGAATTTCCGCGAAGGTGTGGCCGGAGCCCTCGAGCAGTTTGTCCGCGCTGGCCGGATTGACGCGAAACGCAACGCGCAGACCGGCAGTATCGGCGAGGGCGGGATCGTCGAGACTCATCGCCGGCATGAGGCGCGAGAGGGTGGCGCGCGCCCAGGGAATGTCGGAAGAGTCCGGGTTCGGGATGACGGCCATACCCACGGCTCCGGCATCCCGCAACTCATGCCAGCGCACGGCGACGGACTGGGAATGGGCAGCGAGCGGGCCGGAGATCGAGTGCGGCGCGCCCTGGAGGTACACGACGATCTTTCCTTTCAGGTCGAGGTCCGCCAGGTCGTCGTAGTTGGCCGCGGGTATGCGAAGGCCGTAGCCGGCGAACACGGCCGGCGCTTTGGTTGATGGTGCGCAATCGCCGATGAGGGAAAACGCCGCATCCGGGCCGAGATTCAGGGGCAACGTCTCAGTTCCCCGCGCGATGGCGAGGCTCGAGCGAGACTCATCGATTGTCTTGACGCGGAAAGGAACGGTCTGGTAGAAGCCGGAGGCCCAGGCGGGTTCGAGGTGCAGCGCGGCAAACTGATCCGCCACGTAACGCGCCGCCTCGAGGTACTCCTTAGAACCGGTTGCGCGCCCCGCCAGGCGATCGCTGGCGAGATACTCGACATGCGCCCACCAACGCTTAGCGCCGGAGTCGCCGGAGGAGGCGGCAAACGCCGCAATGGCGATAAAGAAAAGGGCGCGGCGCATACGGCCCATGATAACGAAGAACGGCGGACAGCTATAATGACGCTAACCGCCATGACACCGAGAACGATCGCGGTGCTTTTATGCGCAGCCCAGCTTGGCTTTGCGCAGCGCAAGGGGTACGAGAGGCCGATCGCTCAGGAGATGCGCGGGACGCACGGCGCCCTGGCAGCGGGAAGCGAGTATGCCGCTGAAGCGGGCATGCGCGTGTTCTACTCGGGAGGCAACGCGGTGGACGCCGCCATCGCGGCGATGTTCGCCGCGATGACGACCGAGTTCTCCCATATTGGCTGGGGCGGCGAGGCGCCGATTCTGATTCGCACGCGGGACGGTAAAGTCCACTGTATCCCCGGCGTGGGCACGATGCCGAAGCTGGCGACGGCGGAGTTCTTCCGGGAGCGACGCCTACAGCCGTTCGAAGTTTTGGAAATGGACCCGGGCGGGTTACGCGGCATGGTTCCCGTGGCCGGATTGATGCCGGCGCTTGTGCCGAGTTCGGTGGACGCAGGTCTGGTGGCACTTCAACAATACGGGAGCAAGACGTTCGCCGAAGTGGTACAGCCCTCGATCGAGCTTGCCGAAGGCATGGCGATTGACGAACAACGCGCGGGCGCGATTGCGCGCTCCCGCCGGTTCTTCGATGTGTGGCCAACGTCCAAACGCGTATTTATGCCCGACGGGCGCGTTCCGATGCCCGGTGAGATTTTCCGGCAGCCCGAGCTCGAGCACACGCTTCGCTCGATGGTGGAGGCGGAGCGCAAGGCCGCCGCGTCGGGCGCATCGCGCGCGGCCGCGATCGAAGCGGTCCGCGATTATTTTTACCGTGGCGAAATCGCCCATAAGATCGACGCGTTCATGAAGCAGAACGGCGGATTGCTGCGCTACGAAGACATGGCGGCGTTCCACATCAGCCCCGAGGATCCGGTCTCTACCAACTACCGGGGTTATGAAGTCTACAAGCCCGGTTTCTGGAGCCAGGGACCGGACATGATCGAGACGCTGAACATGCTGGAGGGCTTCAACCTTCGCGCGATGGGGGAGAACTCCGCGGACTATATTCATACGTCGGTGGAAGCGCTGAAACTGGCCTACGCCGACCGCGATACTTACTACGGCGACCCGAAATTTATCCGCGTGGACGGACAGGTGTTGTTGTCGAAGGCGTACGCGGCGGAGCGACGCAAGCTGATTGGCGACCGGGCATCGCTCGAGTTCCGCCCTGGCGAGATCGACGGCAAAGTTGGCAAGCATCCGGCGGAGACCGAGTCTGCCCATATTCCGATCAGCGACGCTCTGATGGCGCGCGACACGACCTGCGTCGACGCAATTGACAAAGATGGGATTGCGGTTTCGATCACGCCGTCCGGCGCGTGGCTGCCATCCGTCATCGCCGGCGACACGGGCATCGCGCTCACGGCGCGGGCGCAGAGTTTTTTGTTGATTCCGGGCCACCCGAATGAACTGGCCGGAGGAAAGCGACCGCGCGTCACCCTCAGCCCGACGCTGGTAACAAAGGACGGCAAGCCGTATCTCGTGCTCTCGACGCCCGGCGGCGACAACCAGGATCAGAGCCTGTTGCAAATGTTTTTGAATGACGTGGAGTTCGGGATGGGACCGGAGCGCGCTGTGGAAGCGCCGCGCTACGAAACGCGCCATCTGATCTCCAGCTTCGACAACCATGCGTGGGGTCTGGGGCAACTGTTGCTGGACGAGAGGATTCCGCCGCAGGTAGTCTCCGCACTTGTGGCGAAGGGGCATCGGGTGGACGTTCGCTCGAAGTGGGACAGCGGCGCGGCGCCGGTGATGGTCCGCATGCTTCCGACGGGCGTGATTGAAGCGGGCGCGGATCCGTACGCTTTCCGCGTCGCGCGCGCGTGGTAGCGTGTCCACCGAACTTCCTCTTTTCGCGCCGGAAGGCGGATTCGACCGCGAGCGGCTTGCGTCGCGGCTAAAAACGCTCGCCCAGGAAAATGTTTGGATCGGAACGAGCTCCTGGAAGTATGAAGGATGGGTCGGCCAGATCTATACGCGCGACCGGTACCTTACCCGCGGCCGGTTCTCGACGAAGCGATTCGAGCAGACTTGCCTGGCCGAGTACGCCGAAGTCTTTCCTGCCGTGTGCGGCGACTTTTCCTTTTACCAGTTCCCCTCCCCGGACTATTGGAGCCGATTGTTTTTGAGCGGGCCCTCGAGTTTGCGATGGGCGTTGAAAGCGCCGGAAGAAATTACGGTGAAGCGCTTCCCGACGCACGCCCGCTACGGGGCGCGCGGCGGCACGGAGAATGAAGTATCTCTCGACGCGAAGGTGCTTGAGCGTTTGTTTCTCGACTCGATCGGCGGGTATCTGGACCGTGTGCTGGTGGTGATCTTCGAATTTGGAACGTTCTCGAAACAGAGTTATCCGGGGGTAGCCGAGTTTGCCGCCGATTTGCACAAGTTCCTTTCCGCCCTTCCGAAATCGACCCGTTACGCTGTCGAGATTCGCAACCCGGAGTATTTGACGGAGGAGTATTTCGATTGCCTCCGCGACTGCGGCGTTGCTCACGTATTCAATGCGTGGACGCGGATGCCGGAGATGGGCGTGCAGATGCGCATCGCCGGCGCATACCCGTCCGACTTTACCATTGCGCGCGCTTTGCTGCGGCGGGGGCGCACGTATGAGAAGGCCGTGGCTCAGTTTTCGCCATACAGCCGGATTCAGGAGCCCAACGAACCGGTCCGCCAGGCTCTGCGGGGGTTGATCTCGCGTGCCCGCGAGCGCCACGAGCCTTCTTATCTGTTCGTGAATAACCGGCTGGAAGGAAACGCTCCCGGCACGATCGAGTCCGTAGTGGGGTGACTAAGCGCGTACGCGGATTTCAAGCCCAACGATCAAGTAACTTATCTCCCGTCAAGCGCGTCTGATGGGTCATGCGGAGGGCGTGGGCCTCGCTTGCCTTGGCAAGTTTCGCAGGACAGACGGTATCACTCTCACAAACGCCTCCCGACACGCTCGCCGCTCCGCTCGTACGAGTCTCGAAGCTGCCCAAAGCGCTGGATCAGGTCCTCCCCGCTCCCAAATTGACTGGTCTCGCGCCGGGCGGTGGCCAGATCCTTCCGCCGCTCTGGCTACAGGCGCCGCAGACCCGTCGAACCAGCCGCTGGGTAAGACACTTCGGCATCGATTCGTTTGGTTATTCACCTAACGCCGGCGCTTTGGATTTTACCTCCTCGCCCGGCTACACCTCGGCGCTGTTTAACTTACACGGCTTGGAATGCCCCGGATGCCTGTTCGGCCCGCTTCCGGAAGCTCCGCTCGCCCTTCCTCCTTTCGGCTCCGACGTGACCTGGAAGCTCGGCCACGATCGCGTCGAACTCTATAGCGGATTTGGGGGCATCGAAGCGTTCGGGCCCAACGGCTGGATCAATCCGGTGACCCGGTGGTTCTGGACCGGGTCGAGTACCAACGGATGGTTGACGGAGACGAAATTCGGAGGCCGCTTTGCCGTTGACAGCGGCAAGCATTTCTGGCTTGGCGGCTCAGGCCACGTCATCCATAACTACGGCCCGGGCCTGTCGAATTGGAAGAGCTTCGGTGGCGACGCAACGTTCCGGTTCGGGCACTGAGCCCCGTTCGCTGTTCCGGAGTCCCGGCAGTAACCGAGGGCACGCGGTATACCACGCCGCATGTTCCTGACACGCCGCGCGGCGAGCCCGTGCCGGCCAAGTTTGGAATCTCGCGTGTACCCACCGGCCCCACCCGTTCCTGGCTCCGATGCGCTATGCTCACTCATTCCGGACCAAAATGCCCTTTGCTCTGCTGCTCGCCGCCACGTCGCGTCTGCTCACCCTGTCACCGGTCGACATGGCCGTCATCGCGCTGTATTTCGCGATGGTAATCGGCATCGGCTTCTATTTGAAGCGGTTCACGACGACGGGCGAAGATTTCTTCCTTGCCGGCCGCGACATGACGGCCTGGATCGCCGGGCTGAGCTTTGTCGCAGCGAACCTCGGTTCACTCGAGCTGATGGGCTGGGCGGCGGCGGCGTATCAGTACGGTATTCTGGCGACACATTGGTACTGGATCGGCGCGATCCCGGCGATGCTGTTCCTCGGCATTGTGATGATGCCGTTTTATTACATCTCGAGAACGCACTCGGTGCCCGGCTACCTGCAGCTTCGCTTCGGCGAACCGTCGCGCGCGCTTTCGGCGGTCACGTTCGGCGTGATGACGGTTCTGATGAGCGGCATCAACATGTACTCGATGGCGCTGGTGATGAAAGTCATCCTCGGCTGGGACATCCATTTCAGCATCTGGGTGTCGTCGCTGACGGTGGCTGCCTATGTCTTCCTGGGCGGCCTGCTTTCGGCGATCTTCAACGAGGTGCTGCAGTTCATGCTGATCTGGCTGGGTGGGCTGGTGGTGTCGATTGTCGGTCTCATTGAGACCGGCGGTTGGAGCGGGATGGTGGCGCGCATCCACCACAACTTCCCCGGCCAGGATTACACGCATCTTTGGAGCGGCCTCGGTCACTTCGCGGGCAATCCGATGGGCATCCACTGGACGGGCATCGTGTTTGGCCTAGGCGGCGTGATCGCGTTCGGATACTGGACCACGGATTTCCTCGTCGTGCAGCGCGTGCTATCGGCGCGCGACCTTCGTTCGGCCGAGATGGCGCCGATCATTGGCGCGGGCTTCAAAATGATGGTGCCGTTCATCGTGATTCTGCCCGGTTTGCTCGCGCTGGCGGTGCTGCCGGAACATCTTGTCGGAGAGGCGCAGGCTGTTGCGACGGGAGCGCACAGTTACAACGAAGTGCTGCCACTGATGCTGGCACGGTACTGCGGCCCGGGACTTCTGGGGCTTGGCATCACGGCGCTGATCGCCGGATTCATGTCCGGAATGGCGGGCAACGTGAGCGCGTTCGCCACAGTGTGGACATACGACATCTACCGCGCGTTCGTTCGCAAGGACGCCGACGACAGCCACTATCTGTTGGTCGGCCGGTGGTGCACGGTGTTGGGCGTTTTGGTCAGCATCGGCGCGGCGTATCTGGTGATGCAGTTCCTGAGCATCATGGATTACGTCCAGGCGTTGTTCAGCTTTTTCATCGCGCCGCTGTTCGGCACCGTGATCCTGGGCATGCTCTGGCCGCGCGCCACGAACGCCGGCGGGTTCTGGGGCCTTCTGGCTGGTACGGTGTCGAGCGTGTGCATGTGGATCTGGGTGAAGCTGGATCCTTCGGCGCTCGCTTACATCGCGCTCAGCCCGCGCGCGCGCGACATGGCGGAGAATATGTACCGCGCGCTGTGGTCGTGGATCATCTGCATGGTGGTGACGGTGGTGGTGAGCCTGGCGACGCAACCGCGCCCAAGAGAAGAACTCGCGGGACTCGTTTACGGATGTACGAAACTACCCGAGACGGCGGCGCTGCCGCTTTACAAGCGCCCCGCGTTCTGGGCGACCGTCGTGGCCGTGGCGCTTGTCGCCCTGAATCTGCTTTTCTGGTAGGAGGCTGCGATGCACGAACACAAGGGAATGATCTCGATCTGGTTCTTCATCGGCGTGCTGTTGCTCGCATACGGCGTGCTGATTTTCGCCGCCGGCGTGTACGACGTGTTCCAACCGCCGGCAAAACCGGTTGTTCTGTCGCAGCTTCATGCCGGCGTGTGGTGGGGACTGCTGCTCCTCGCCATGGGCCTGTTTTACTCGATTCGTTTCCGTCCGAAGAAGACGCAAGGTAACTAACTTCCCATGAGTGACGCTTCTGCCCGCATGACCCTCGGTGTGATTATCGGCAACCGGGGCTTTTTTCCCGATCATTTGGCCGAAAGCGGCCGGCGCGAGATTCTCGCGGCGCTCGAGCGCGCCGGCGTGGACGC
>DAIDIH010000349.1 GCA_027459465.1 Bryobacterales bacterium
CCAACTCGGCCAGGAACTGCATAACCAATACCTGCTCAGTTACCATCCGAGTAACTTCAACGAGCCCGGCTATCACCACATCCAGGTTGTCGTCGACCGCGCGGGCCTCTCCATCCGCACGCGTCCCGGCTATTGGAGCGCAGGCCAGTAGCTCGACTGCCTAGCGATCGTAAAGAAATTCGGGATACCGGATCACCGGGAGGGCGCCGCGCTTGACGCCGATGCAGTAAGTCTGCTCGCCGCGCAGCGCGGGGTTGAATCCATGCTCTTCGAGAAAGGCCGCCATCTTCCGGTGAGCCGCGAACTTTGCGATCGGCTCCGTCGTGAGCAGTTCGATGTCGAAGCCCGCCGCATCTACCGCCGCGCGCAATTCGTGCGCCGTGTACTCCCGCACGTGCGGAGCTTCCCCGCCCCGCGCTCGCGCCGCCGCCGTGTACTTGCTGTAAATCTGCGGGCTGTCATAGCCATGCAGCGCCCGCCACACACTCGTCAGGCTCGCCGCGTTCGGCGTCGTGATCAGCAGCCGCCCGCCTTCTTCGAGCACCCTCCGGCACTCCAGCAGCAGATGCATCGGGTCCGAGATCATGTGCTCGATTAACTCACACGCCAGCACCAGCTCAAACGAATTGTCTTCGTAAGGAAATACGTCGCGCTCGGCGTCGAACCGGTCGATCCGGCAGGAGAACGGCCGGCGGTCGAGTTCAATCGTCTTCCACGCCCGCTCGCCAAGAGGTCCGTAGTAGCCGCCCACCACTTCGCGATACCCGCGCATCCGCTCGAGCAGCGGCGTCAACTGCATATAGCAACCCAACTCAAGCGCCCGCCCGCTCATCGACGCCGCCGGCGTCAGTTCGATCGTTCGCGCCAGCCTATCCCGGTGCTCCGCCAGATAGGCGGCCGCCTCTTCATTTCGCGGTAGAATCCGCTCGAGCGCCGCGGCGGCAGCCAGAAACTCCGCGCTGGGTTCCAATGGCCCCGCTACTTGCCCCCGGCTGTCCCGATATTTCTCGTTGAGGTGAGTGTTCAGCCGCCGCAACGCACCGCGGACCCAGCGCAGCGCCGCCGGAACCTCCCGCCTCCCCCTCACCGGCGCCATCACCTCCGTCAGTTGCCCGCCACGCTCAGCCACGCCGTGTTACTCGCCTCCCCGCCCACAGAAATCACCACCGGATACCGTCCCGCCGTGAGTGCGGGAAGGACCAAATTCACCTGCGCCAGCCCGACAAAGCCCGGCGCGGGACCAGCGTATTGAATGGACGCAGGCAAGCCTCCCACCGTTGCGGTCTCCGGAAGCGACGCATCCTCGGCATCGAGTCCCGTCAGAAACAGCGACACGGTCGCCCCGGACTTCGCCGGAGTCGACGGCGTCACAAGCGCGTAGTCATCATCGTCGTTCAGCGCGGCCGCGTCGCCGGTAGGAGTCGAAAAAATCCCCGGCGCCGCGGCCGCAACCTTCACGCTCACCGGAGCCAGCGCGATCCCGGAAACCGTCACCACCACCTCCGCCTCACCGATCGAGATATCCGATGGCAGCACGGCGTTGATCTGATCCGCGGATACGTAATCGAGCCCCGCCGGCGCGCCGTTCACTTTCACTTCCACATCGCCAAGGGAAACCGGAAGCGGTGTGCTCGCCGCACCAACCTGGACACCGGCGGGCGCCAGGCCCGTTCCGAACAAGGACACAATCGAGCCCGGACTCACCGCTCCCGGCGTGAAGCTCGCCGCGTTCACTGCCGCCTTTACCTGCCCCGGCGCGCTGTTCAACAGACCGTAGACCACCAAGTGGTCCTGCGTACCCACGTAAACCTTGCCATCGGCGATCGTCGGAACGGTGAATTCTACCCACGAACCCGGCGCATCGCCGCTGAGCGTGCTACTCGAATACACCATGTGCCCGAGGTTCGCGGCATCGTACGCCTGTAACTCGCCCGTGGGCCCGGCCAGGATCCAAACTAACCCGTTCGCCGTCCCATTGGCGGAAATGCTCGGCGTCGCGCCCAGCGCCGCGGTCGTGAACGAACTCTGGGAAGTGGACTGCGTATCAACCGACGCGTTCGCTATATGGTAGGCACGCACCGGCGAATACTCGGTCGCCACGTATAGAGAGTCCTGATAGTAAGCCATGCTGCCGAACACCGAGTGGCCCAGCACCGGTAGGGATTGAACCGCCAGACTATCCAAATTGTACTGCGCGTGCCCCAGGTGATCGCGGTCCAGCAGGTAAATGCGGCCCTCCTTTCCCGCCCCCACCAGAAGATGCGGATGCTCGGCGTTGCCCACTTCATCCGGCAAAAGGATGGGACCCGCCGAACCCACGTCGATGTCGTTCAAGTCCAGATAACTCTGGTTGAACGGGGTGAAGTAATCGGCCACCTGCAAACCCGGCGCGGCCGTCAATTTCACAAACGTGTCGCCATAGTTCTGTTTCGCGGCGTCGAAGTCTCCGTTCGCCGACATGTGATACACATTGCCCTGCCCATCCGCCGCCGGCCCCGCCCCTCCGTTCCAGAAAGAGCCTTCGTCGCCGTTCAACGTCGCGTTGAACACCGCCGTCTGCTTCAGCGTCTTCGCATCGTAGGCTATCAGCCAGCCGTGATAGGGCTTGTTGTCGCAGTTCGAACCGAATGGAACGTACACCGTCCCACCACTCAGCAGCAGCGCCCCACGCTGCTTGTGCTCGATCGGCACGAACCCCGGCGCGGCGATCTCCACCGGACTCCCGGCGCGTTCCGCCCCGCTCGTCAGGTCGATCGCATGCAGGTCGAACTCGAAGTTCTGCCCGTTCTTCTGGCTGAACGAAACCGCGTAAACCGTCTGCCCGGTGGCGTCGATCACCGGCGTGCCTACAATTCCCAACTCCGGCAGGATCACGGCGCACTGGACCTGGACCGCCGTCACCGGCGCGGCCCCGCTCGCCGTGTCTATCGTCGAGGTCTGCCACAACGGCGCCGCATTACTCCCCGCCGCATCGTCGGCGTCGAACGCGTAGAGCGTGCCATGGCCCGTCGCCACGATTACAACGTCGTGTACGCCCTTTCCCACGACGGTCACACCCGGCACCATCAGCGGTTGACCAAGAATCAATCCATCCACCGGTTGGCTGAATCGCTTCCCAAACGCACCCGCCTTCACGTTCTGCGGCGTGAGCACTACTTCGGCAAGGTTCTGCCCCGTCCGCGCATTGTCGTTGTGATACGTCGTAACGCTCACCTGCCCCCAAACGAGGCCGGAAAGCACGAAAAGCCCTGGGATCGGTTTCAATTCGTCCTCTTCCGGACACCGATCCCCTGACGCGAACACGCGCCGGCGCCCACTTAAATAAACCGGTTGGACGCCTCCAAGTTACGTTTCCCTTCCGCAAAAGTATGTAAAGAACCCGCGCCTACTGCGCGACCGAAACTTCGCGACTCAAGGCCAGGTCCGCTGACGACCCTCCCACCAAAACCTTCACCGTATCGCTCTCCACCTCGAACGCGTGGCGCGCGCTATTCCACCAGGCAAGCGTCTTCGCCGCCAGCCGAAACTCCACCGTCGCCGCCGCCCCCGGCTGTAGCGCGATCCGCCGGAACCCTTTCAATTCCTTCTGTGGCCTCTCCACTTTCGACCCCTCGTGCTCCACATACATCTCCACTACTTCTTCCCCCGCGCGAGGACCCGTGTTCGTCAAATCCACGCTTACCGTCACGCTCCCATCCTTGTTCAATCGCGATGAACTAACTCGGAGGTTCGAGTAACGGAACGATGTGTAAGACAAGCCGTATCCGAACGGAAACAGCGGCTCGCCCCGGAAATACATGTAAGTATGCCCGTGCCGGATGTTATAGTCGAGCATCGGCGGAAGCTGATCGAGCGCCCTCGGCCACGTCACCACGGTCCGCCCCGCCGGATTGTAGGCGCCGAACAGAACATCGGCGATCGCCGTCCCCGCTTCCTGCGCGTTCTGACTCATCAACAAAATCGCCGGAACATGTTCTTTCGTCCACTCGATCGCATAGGGAAAATCCGCCAGCAGCACCACGATCGTCCGCGGGTTCGCCGCGTACACCTGCCGGATCAGATCCTCCTGCTCCAGCCGCAGCGACCGGCGGTCAGAGTTCTCCATCCCGTCGCTCGGCGTCTCGCACCAGGAATCGTCGCTCCCGAAATTCGCGACAATCAACCGCCGGTTGCACGTCGGGTCGTTGCCCACAAACACGATCGCCACATCGGACGACCGCGCCGCCGCCGTCGGGTCCGTCAGAAACCCACCGCCGGTGTTGATCCGAATCGCGTTTCCGGCTTTGTTGCGCAAACCCTCCACGGGAGAAACCGTGTAGGGCGGCTGGCCGCTGTACATTCCCAGCATCACGGAATTCGCCCGCGGGCCGTACACGGCGATTGACTTCACCTTTGTCAAGTCGAGAGGCAGTAAGTCGCTCGCGTTTTTTAGTAACACGACGCTTTCCCGCGCCACCTGAAGCGCCACTTGCTTGTGCGCTGCCGTTGTCCACGGCTCCTCGTCCGGCCCCGGCTTCGAGTAACTCACCTGCGCTGGCGGATCGAGCAGCCCCAGCCGGATGACCACGCGGTACTTGCCACGGAGCGCCGCGTCCAGATCTTTCTCCGTAACTAACCCGTCCTTCAACGCCGCCCGAAGCCCGTCCTGGTAACCATCCAGAAACTGATTCACGCCGATTTTGGTGCACGCCGCCACCGCCTCTTCCATGTCCGGGAAATACCGGTGCTTGGCAACCATGTTCCGCACCGCGCCCGCGTCCGTCGATAGGATCCCGTCCACGCCCCACTCCCCGGCCAGGATCGTCTTCAGCACCGGATTCACGGTCATCGGAATCTGGTTCCAGGCGTTGTAAGACGCCATGAACGATTCCGCCCCGCCCTCCTCGAAGGCCATCCGGAACGGCACGGAGTAGTATTCCCAGAACAACCGTTCGTCGAAATCCGAACTCGACCCGTACCGCCCATGCTCGTTGCTGTTGGCCAGAAAATGCTTCAGCAGCGACGCCGCCCGCCAGTACTTCGGATCCTCACCCTGCATCCCGCGCACAAACGCCATCGCCATCGTCCCCACCAAGTACGGGTCTTCCCCGTAGGATTCGTCAATCCGCCCCCACCTCGGGTCGCGCGCCAGGTCCGCGTTCGGCCCCCACACGATCAGCGGCGGCGGGGTTCGCTTGTACTTCTCCTGATGGTTGTAAATCCACCGTGCCTCCGTGCCTTGCACCTCGCCCGCCTTCCGGATCAGGTCCGTGTCCCACGTCCGCCCCATCCCCACCACTTGGGCGAACTGCGTCGTCGGAATCGTCTTCTCCTGCCGGAACCCTCCGAGAGAACGCTGCACCAGCCCATGCAAGCCCTCGGAATTGCCGGCATTTGGCACGCCCAACCGCGGCACCGCCGTGCTCGTACCCAGCACCGCGATCTTCTCCTCAATCGTCATCGTGGCCAGCAGATTTGTGATCCGCTCCTCCACCGGCAGCGCCGGATTCAAAAACGGATACCGCGCCTGCGCCCACCCCGCCGCCAGCCCGCACACCGCCAACCCCGCGCCAACCAGCCGGATCCGCCTCATACCTCCTGCCTCCTTGCGAAGCAAACACGCTATCACACGCGCACAGTGATCGCCTCTCCATGCCCTCCCCTACGAGCCGGCCAGCGCAAGTAGCCAGGCTTGTAACAGCTCTCCACCGGGCACTCCACGCGTGACCGGAGGTAAAAACGAGCGCCCGCAGAGCGAGAAACACGCTTTGTAATCAGTCACGTTGTCGTTATTTACGCGTTAGGTAACCGTAACTCCCTTCACGTTCCTGGCATGCTCGGATAGCTTGGTCCCTTCGCTGCAACTCAGTCCAGGAGGCCACGTGCAACTACCACTTCCGATCCGGAAACGCGGCGTTCGGGCCGGCCTTTCTCTTCTCTTCCTCTTCGTCGGCCCGCTGCGCCTCTCTGCGCAAACGGCCACCGTCCAGGGCCGCATCACGGACCCCTCCGGCGCCATCATCGCCGGCGCTCAAGTCACCGCCACTAACACCGCCACGGGCATCACATCGAGCAGCCTCACCACGGGCAGCGGAGACTTCACCATTCCCTTTCTTCCGCCTGGCGTCTACAACCTCGCAGCAAAAAAAGACGGCTTCAGTCCCACCGAGCGGCGCGGCGTGAAGCTCGATGTGGACCAGACGGCCAGGCTCGACCTCACGCTTCAGCTCGGGGGCGTCAGCCAGACCGTCGAAGTCAGCGCCAGCGGACCGCTTCTACAGACTCAGACCGCCGGCCTCGACCAACAGATCGAAAACAAGACCATCGTCACCCTTCCTCTCAACGGCCGCGACTACACCCAACTAGTCACCCTCGGCGCCGGCGCCGCCCCGAACCCACATTCCCGCGCCTCCAATGGCTTCAGTCTGAACGGCGGCACGACACTCCAGACTCAAATCATGCTCGACGGCACCGACAACACTAACCGCGAAATCGGAACGGATTCCCACAACATCAACGTGCTTAGCCCCTCAATCGACGCGGTTCAGGAGTTCAAGGTCGAGACCGCCAACTACAGCGCACAGTACGGACGCTCCGGCGGCGGCCTCGTCACCGCCATGCTCAAATCCGGCACCAACGGAATCCACGGCGACGCTTTCGAATTCCTTCGCAATAACGACTTCGACGCAAACAACTTCTTCGCCAACCGCAACCATCTGCCCAGCCCCGCCCTCCGCAGAAACCAATTCGGCGGAACCGTCGGAGGACCCATCGTCCGCAACCGCGTCTTCTGGTTCGTCAGCTACCAGGAAACCCGCCAGCAAAGCCAGCTAACCGGCGCCACTACCGTGCCCACACCCGCCGAAATCCAGGGCAATTTCGGAAACATCGCAGTCTACAACCCCTTCGGCCTCGCCAACGGCATACGCCCGCCGTTCCCCAACAACGTCATCCCTTCCAGCCTCTTCGACTCGACCGGCGCCAAGGTCGCCGGCCTTTATCCGGCGCCGAACCTTCCCGGTCTGATCAACAACTACGCCTACAATCAGAACGAACTCGCCAACGCCGGCGAACTCGACTCCCGCTTCGACGCCCAACTCAGCCAGCACGACAACGCCTTTGTCAGCTTCAGCCGCGGGACTGCGGAGAACGACCAGGGAAGCTGGTTCGCCCCGCCCGGCAACGGCGGGGGCTTCGGCAACCTCCCCATCAACAGCCCAATCGGCGCCTACCTCGTCACCATCGGGGAGACCCATATCTTCTCCCCTGCCTTCGTCAACGATGTCCACGTCGCCTACACGCACCTCGACTCGAACCAGGTTGTTCCAGCCACCAAGCCCCTCTTCGCCGAATACGGCTTCCAGGGCATCCCGCAATATGCCGGCCTAGACGGCCTGCCCACCCTCAGCCTCACCGGCTTCTCCGGCCTCGGCGACCGCACCTTCGCCCCCAATCTCAAGCTCGTCCAGGAAGGCCAAATCAATGACGTCGTCTCCTGGGTCAAAGGGAAGCACACCGTCACCTTCGGCGGCGAGTTCATCGACACCCATAACTACGCCAATAGTTGGAACCTGCCGCGCGGCAGCTTTAACTTCACGGGCCAATTTACAGCCCAGACTCCCGGTAAGGGCGCCGGCTCATCCCTCGCGGATCTCCTGCTCGGACAAACCGCCGCCGCCTCCCTCGGAACCTTCCAGGTCGCCGCCCTGCGCAATCATTACTACGGGACGTTCATCAACGACTCCTGGAAAATCGTCCCCCGCCTCACCCTCAACCTCGGCCTCCGCTACGAAATCCAGACGCCGTGGTGGGAGCGTGACAACCGCATGTCGAACTTCTTCTACTCGCCCGGCAATCCCAACGACGGTACGCTGATCCCCGCAGCCCCAGGCAGTTACCTGTCCCGCACCTTCTCCAACCTCGACACCAATAACTTTGCCCCCCGGGTCGGTCTCGCATTCCAGGCCAACGACAAGACCGTCGTCCGCGCCGCGTTCGGCATCTTCTACGGCACCCTCGGCTACACCGGTAATAATGATTCCGGTACCGCCAATCCTCCGTATCTGTACAACATCGCCATCAACTCCGCCACCACCGCACCGCTGTCAAATCTCATCCTGTCCACCGGATTCCCCGCCGGCACCCTCAATCCGGCCCATGTGAAAAACCCCAACCTCTACTCGACCTCAGGCAATTACCCCATGCCGTTAATCAACCAGTGGAACTTCGCCATCCAGCGCCAGGTACCCGGCGACGCAACGCTCACCATCGCCTACGTCGGTTCGAGCACCTCCGAACTGCCGGGACTTAACGACATCAACGCTCCTCCACCCGGCCCTGGCGCGATCAATCCGCGCCGGCCGTTCCCCCAATACGGCGAAATCGAATACGAAACTCCCTACGGCCACGCCACTTACCACGCCCTGCAGGTCACCTACGAACGGCGGTTCAACAACGGCTGGTCGCTGCTGGCCGATTACACTTGGAGTAAGTCGCTCGACAACGTGCTCAACCACGAGGACAGTGTCGGCGGCGCATTCCCGCAAAATCCGAACAACACCAACGCCGAAAAGGCGCCCTCCGGATTCGACGTCCCCCAGCGCTTCGTCGCCAGCGCCATCTACAAACTTCCCTTCGACCGCCCCGGCAACTTCATCGGCCGGAATCCCATCGGCCGTGCCATCCTCGGCGGTTGGGAACTCGGCACCATCGTGACGGCGCAAAGCGGCTTCTTCTTCACCCCGCTCGTCAGTCCTAATCCCGCGAACACCACCACGCCGGCCCGCCCAAACCGCGTCTGCGACGGGAACCTCCCTACCGGCCAGCGCACCATCGACCGGTGGTTCAACGTCTCCTGCTTCCCCTCCGCCGCCGCCTTCACCTTCGGCAACTCCGCCCGCCAGGTCATCGCCGGCCCGGGCACCATCAACCTCGACGCCCTCCTCGACCGCACCTTCAACCTGACCGAAAGTAAGAGCCTCGAGTTTCGCGCCGAATTCTTCAACGCAACCAACAGCGTCAACTTCGACGGACCCGATATGACGGTCACCCAACCCCAGGCCGGAACCATCACCTCCGCGCAACCCGCACGCATCATCCAGCTTGCGCTACGCTTCATGTTCTAACGATCCATTTGCAAGGACCAATATGAACCCCGACACCCTCTCCCGCCGCTCGTTCCTCTCCGCATCCACCGCATCGCTCGCCGCCGCAATGCCCGCAGCCGCCGGCGCGCCCACGCCCGCGCCGCCGCCGTCCTCCGGCAGCCGCCCCAACCTCATCCTCTTCGTGCCGGATGAACTGCGCGCCGACGCGCTCTCCTGCTACGGTAACCCCATCTGCCGCACGCCCAACCTCGACCACCTCGCCTCCACAGGCGTTCGCTTCTCCAACTGCCACGTCCAATACCCGGTCTGCGGCGCCTCCCGCTGCAGTCTCCTCACCGGCTGGCCTACCAGCGTTCGCGGCCATCGCAGCCTCTATTACTTCCTACGCCCCGAAGAACCAAACCTGTTCCGCTACTTAAAACAAAACGGCTACGACGTGTACTGGTACGGGAAAAACGACGCCCTGGCCAGCCAGTCCTTCTGCGATAGCGTCACCGAGTGGGACTACTTCCCGTGGGAAACCGCCGCTCCCGGCCGCGGCGGCGTCTTCAGCATGCGCCCGCCCTATTCCGTCAACGACCCCCTCTACCACTCCTTCCTCTATCCCGCCGGAGGCGACCGCCGCCACACAGGCGATTATCACAGCCTCACCGGCGCCTTCCACGTCCTCGAACGCACCCAAACCGATCGCCCCTTCTGCATCTTTCTCCCTCTCAGCTCCCCGCACCCTCCCTACGCCGGCCCGAAGGACTTCCACGACCTCTACAACCCCGCCTCGCTTCCTCCGCTCCGACCCATCGGTCTGCCCGGCAAGCCCAACTTCCACGAGGCCATTCGCAAGGCGTATAACATCGAATCCCTGCCCGACAGCACCTTCCGCAAAATCCGCGCCGTCTACTACGGCATGGTCAGCTACACGGACTGGATGCTCGGCCAACTCCTCGAAGCCCTCGACAAAAGCGCCCACGCCTCCAACACGGCCGTCCTCGTTTTCTCCGACCACGGCGACTGGGCCGGCGACTACGGCCTCGTCGAAAAATGGCCCAGCGCGCTCGACAACACCCTCACGCACGTCCCGCTGATCGCCCGCATACCCGGCGGCCAAGCCGGTCACACAGTGAACGAAATGGTCGAGCAGTTCGACGTCATGGCCACCTGCCTCGACCTCGCCGGCATCGAGGCCCAGCACACCCATTTCTCCCGGTCCTTCGTCGGCCAGGCCCACGGCGCATCCGGCGACCCGAATCGCGCGGCCTTCTGTGAAGGCGGCTACAACATTTATGAGCCTCAATGTTTCGAGCCGCTCCGCCCCAACGAAGAGCTCTACGGCCCGAAATCCCAGCTCCAGAACAATCACCCCGAAACCATCACCCGCTGCGCCATGATCCAGACCCCCACGCACAAACTCGTCCTCCGCCCCGCCGGCCAAAGCGAACTCTACGACTCCGTGCACGACCCCCAGGAGTTACACAATCTCTACGACGACTCCTCCGTCGCCGGCATCCAGAACGAACTCACCCACCGCCTCGCCGCCTGGTACCTCACCACCTCCGGTGTCGCCCCGTTCGACAAAGATCCCCGCGCCGCCCCGGCCTTCGCGCCAACACCGAAGTTCAACACCACCCACTGGCAGCGCGACCTGATCGACAAGAGCTGACCCAACCCACGCCCGCTACAATCAAGTCATGAACTTAAAGGCGCGCCTCGGTCTCGGCGCTATCCTCGTCCTCACCTTCCTCTTCCTCTTCCTCATCGACCGCTCGGTCGACCAAAAACCCGCCACCTCCACCCAAAGCTCCTTCCTTCGCGCCTACAACCCCTCCTCCGTCTGCACCTCCTTCTCCGCTCCCAACACCCCGCCCAAGACCACCCGCAACCTCGACTCCGAAGGCAGCGTGGGCTTCGCCACCCATAGGCTCACCTTTGACCCCACCGTCTCGCTCGCCCCCGGTAAAACCGAAGACGAACTCCTCGCCGCCCTCCGCGACGACGCCCGCTCCCGCCTTTCCCACGACGGAGCCCGCCTCCTCACCGACCACCCGGAAAAACCCGCCGGCTATCGCATCGGCTACGAACTCGGAGCCTCCCGCGGCGCATTCGTTGTCAAACCCACCTCCCCCATCGCCGATAACACCGCCCACCTCAATATCACCATCGAAGAAATGTGGTCCGAAGCCGAAAGCCACCGCATCGCCAAAGGCCATTCCTGACTCGGCGACGCAATATAAAGTAGTCTGTTTTCAGTTTTTTGCATAAAATATATCGAGTAGTTTTTGAACCGCTTATCCCCTCTACCGTCCCACTTCGGCACACCCCGCAAGAAAGTTTGAGAAACCGAAACCGGCCCCGGCACTACGACACGAGGTACCAGGAGGATGCGACTGCTTGTCGTCGGCTTGGTCGGGCTGGCGATGTGCGCTGGCTCAGCGGCACAGTCCTGTCTAAACGGTCCCACTCCGTGCTACACCGCCGCCGGCGTCGTGAATTCCGCCGACTACCAGGCGGGTGAGCTCGCCCCTGGGGCCATCGGCAGCATCTTCGGCACCGGCCTCGCCTACACGACCCGCGGACTTGTTCCCACGGACATCCTCGGAGGGACCATCCCCACCGTCCTCCCCGGCACAGGCGTCCATGTGCTGGTCGACAACATCCTGGCGGGCATCTTCTATGTCTCTCCGAAGCAGATCAATTTCCAGGTCCCCAATAACCTCCGCCCCGGCGCCTGGACCGTCCAGGTCGTCCTCGATTCGAACGCCGGCCCCCTCGTCTCCGTTACCGGCAAGCCCGCCGCCCCAGGCCTTTACCAGCGCACCGAAACCGTGGTCATCGCCACACGCCCCGACGGCTCGCTCTACGAACCCGGCTCCCCAGCCCACCCGGGCGATTGGGTCATTCTCTACGCCACCGGCCTTGGGCAAACCACTCCGCAACTCGATGCCCTCCAGATTCCCACCCAGCCCTGGCAGATCTCTCAACTCTCCGACCTCCAGGTCTTCTTGAACAATATGCCCGTAGATCCTTCAAATATCGGATACGCCGGCGTGGCTCCCGGCTTCGCGGGACTCTATCAGATCAACATGAAACTCCCGGCGGTCATCCCCGCCAACCCGGAAATTCAGGTGTCGCTCGCAGGCAGCACCAGCATCGCCGGAGTCGTGCTCCCCGCCACACCCTAGCGCTGTTTACCGCGCTTGCCCTCTGGTTTCTTCGCGACCGCCGCCGGTACCATCTCCGGCGCCGGTTCTTCCCCCAACGCCAGGAAAAACGCGAGCAACGCCAACGGCCAGATCTGCACCAGCAACCGCGGCAGCGACGAACCGACCAGCCATTCCAGGTCGTTCCGGTTCATCACATACGCCGCCAGGTCTCCCAACGCCATCGCCGCAGCCGCGATCGCCGGCAGCCACCACCCTCGCTTCTTCCAACCGCCAAACCCCAGCGCGATTCCTGCCACGGCCAGAGGCATCGCCGGATGGTACCAGCCCGAAGCCATCGCCTCCATCTCATGCCACAATCCCCGCCCGATGATCGCCCATCTCGCCGGTTCTCCCAACCCGGCCAGAAACAGCGGGGGCTCGTCGCGCGGCGCGATGAAGAGCTTGAACCAAGCCGTAAGCAGCGCCACGGGCGCCGCCCCCGCCACGAACCACGCCGCCGGCCCCCACGCCGATCGCAAACGCACCATCGCGATCGCGGCTAATACCGCGAAAAACAGAATCCCTTCGTTCTTCGTCCAGGCCGCGCACGAAGCCAGCGCGCCGGCGAGCGCCAGCCATCCTCCCGGCTGCTCTTTTTTCAGCGCCACCGCCAGAGCCGCCAGCGCTCCAAACGCGTAGCAGGCGAGCGGCACATCGGCATACTGCGCCGCCGCCTCGCGCACCAGCGGCGGATACGCCATCAGGCACAAACAGAACAGCAGCCCCAACCGGGCCCCGCGCAGCACCGTTACCGCCCCTGCCGCGATCAACACGAGCGCCGCGAAAAACGAAGCCGCCGCGAGCACCGGCACCATCGTCCCGCCGCTTTCCCCCGCATAGCTCCAGCACCGGGCGACAAAACCCGGCAGCAGCATCGGATAACCCGGGTGCGTCCCGTGCAGCCGTGTCGAATACGCAAGCTGCGCCGCCGCATCCGGGGCCGCCAGGAACCTCGCGCGCAGATTCCAGATCGCCCACGCGTCCCAATTCCCCTCCGGATTGGCTGTAACGAGGTCGCTGAACGCCGAACCGGCGCACAGGGCGCCAACGGCCAGCATCGCCGCCAGCGGCCATGCTGCCCGGCCGGCGTTCTTCACCACGGCCTCCGCGGATGCTCGCCGCTTCCTCGCCCGCCAACCCAGCGCCAACACCGCCGCGTCCACCAGCAACTCCACCACCGGCGAAACTCGTGGCGCTCCCGGCGCCACCATCACGCGCAACACAAACAAAGCCGACGCCGAACCCATTCCCAGCACCGCGCCACACCCCGTCCGCAACGCCACCGAAGCCCACCGGGGCTCATTCGAACCGCGCTCGAAAAACAGGAAAAGGGCGGCCACGCCCGCCGCGACTGCCCATAGCCACGCCAGAACGTCCATCGCCTCAGCGCCCGCTCCGGCGGAAGATCACGACGCCGTTGCCCAGATCGCGCACCAGGTGAAGCGACGGATCAGCCATCGCCGCCCGCTCTCCGGCGGGCGTTGAAAAATCCCCGAGGATCCATTCCACATCCCGTCCGCGCTCCACCAGCAGCGGCGCCAGCGTGTACTGCGCCGTGCCGAACAGCGTCGCGTCGAGCGTCGAACCCGGCGCCGTATCAGTCACATAGCCGACGGCTTTAGCACCCGCGGGCAGCGTCGGGATGACCTGCGCCAAGCGGTCCTCCTGCGCCTGAACCATGTAGGGATCGCGCGGCGCATTCTGCACCGTTGGGTCCGTTGCCGCGAAGACCAGCATCCCTATTACAGCAAGCAGCCCCGCGGCTAAAATGCCATATTGAGCGCGCATCCGCGCCCGCTAGCGTAGCATGACCGCAGCGAGGTTTGACACCTTGTTTTTCAACCCGCTATAGTGAAGTTTGCACCCCACCACAGGTGTGTCCTAGGGCTTGCGTGCGCGAGCGAGCGGCGTGGCCGGAGAATAAGAACATATGCCCAAAAGAACTTTTCAGCCCAACAACCGCAAGCGCGCCAAGACGCACGGGTTTCGGGCTCGCATGAAGAGCAAGGATGGCCGCGCCGTGCTTTCGCGCCGGCGCGCCAAGGGCCGTCACAAGCTGACGGTGAGTGACGAGCGCGTAGTCCGCTACGCCGATTGAGGCGCGGGAAGGCGCGGTGACTCCGCGGCCGGGCTGGAAATTCCCAAAAGGCGCCAGACTCCTCAAACCGGCCGAGTTCCGCAAGGTCTACCAGGATGGGATTCGCATCTCAGGCCCTCTGTTCGCAGCGTTCTGTCTTCGCACCGAACGTGACGCCGCGCAATCCGGGCCGCGTCTCGGGTTCACGACCCCTCGCGCCTTCGGCCGCTCCGTGGAACGAAACCGGGCCCGGCGCCGAATCCGCGAGGCCCTCCGCGTGCGCCTCGATACCCTCACCCCGGATTGGGACGTCGTCATCAATCCCCGACGTGCGGCCCTCGATGCAACCCACGAAGAATTGGTCCGCGAAGTGGAGCGTTTGTTGAGCCGATGCAAACCGCGGTGACTGTCCTTCTTCGTTGTTATAAGCGCTGCCTTTCGCCGTTCTTGCCATCGGCCTGCCGCTTCTACCCTACCTGTTCCGAATACATGCTTGAGGCCGTCACCCGCTATGGCGCCGTGCGCGGCGTCTGGATGGGCCTCAAGCGCCTGGCAAAGTGCCATCCGTTTCACGCCGGAGGTTTCGATCCGGTCCGATAGGCCGGTCGCGTAATTCATGCCTGATTCCCCTGACAAGCCCACCGCCCTCACGCCGGGCGGCAAGCGCCGCGAACTTCCCATGGAAGTCCGCATGCTCATCGCCTTCGTGCTGATGGGTCTGGTGCTCTATCTCACGCCGTACTTCTACAAGCCTCCGGCGCAGCCCAAGCCCGCCGCGCAACCGGCCGCTCAGGCCAGGAAACCGGAAACCGCCGCAGCACCCGCCGCCGCAGCGCCGAAGCCGGCCGATGCAACGCCCGCCGTCGCCGGCGACCGCGTCGCCTCCTCCGAGCAGACCTACGCGATCGACACGAATTACTACCACATTGTTTTTTCCAATCGCGGCGGCGTCGTTCTGAGCTGGATGCTCAAGAAGTACAAAGACAGCGCGGGCAAGCCGCTGCAACTTGTCGACACCTCCACCGTCGGACTCGTCCCGGCGCCCTTTTCGCTCATCTTCCCCGGCAGCACGCCAAAGCCCGACCCCAACACCGCCCTCTTCGTCGCCACCCCCGCCCCGAACGGCCTCGGCATCGACTTTGAATATTCGAGCGGCGGCGTCGCCGTCCGCAAGTCCTTCCGCTTCGAAGTCAACAGTTATCTCTCTCATTTCACCAGCGAAGTCACCGACAACGGCAAGCCGGCGCCCCATCTCATCGCCTGGCGCGGCGGATTCGGCGACGCGCAGGTGGTCAACGCCGCCGCCGTCGAGCACTCGCTCTACTACGACACCGCCGCCGGAAAACTCCGCGTGAAGGTCGGCAAAGACGCTAAAAACGGTCCCCTCTCCGCCAAGGGCGACTTCACCTTCGCCGGCCTCGAGGACTCGTACTTCGCTGCTGTCTTCCTCCCCGCCGACAACACATCCATCGAACTGGACAGCTACGGCGACAACCTGCCTCGAGGCACCGAAAAGAAAATGGAGCCTCACGTCGGCATGGCCGTCGGCGGCGACAGCCTCAACCGATTCACGCTCTTCGTCGGCCCCAAGGACGTCGACCTGCTGAACACCGTCGATCCGAAACTCAAGCAGTTGATCGACTGGGGCTGGTTCGGCATCATCGCCAAGCCGCTCTTCCTGGTGATGAAGCTCCTGAACAATCACTACATTCACAACTGGGGCTGGTCGATCATCCTCATCACCATCCTCATGAACGTTGCGGTTCTGCCGCTGCGCTTCTCGAGCATGAAATCGGCCAAGAAGATGCAGGCCCTCCAACCGCAGATCCAGGCCATCAACGCCAAGTACAAAAACGTCAAGCTCAACGATCCGCGGAACGCCGAAAAGAACCAGGAGGTCATGGACCTCTACAAGAAACACGGCGTCAACCCGGTCGGCGGCTGCGTCCCGATGCTGCTGCAGTTGCCCCTGCTCTACGCCTTCTACAAGGTACTCGGCGTCACCATCGAACTCCGGCACGCTCCCTGGCTCTGGGTCGGCGATCTTTCCCAACCCGAGCACCTGCCGATCCGCATCTTGCCCACGGTGATGATCATCACGCAGTTCCTGGTCCAGAAGCTCACGCCGAACCCCACGACGGATCCTTCCCAGGCCAAAATCATGATGTTCACACCGCTGCTGCTCGGCTTCTTCTTCTACTATCAGTCGAGCGGCCTGGTGCTATACTGGCTGACTAGCAATCTGGTGGGTATTGTCACGCAGTGGATGATGAACCGGAGCAGCGCGCCGGTTACCGTCGCGCCCCCGCCGCCGCAGCAGCCGCGCAAGAAACTCTCCAAGGCATGACCGAACGTGGATAACCTCAAGTACACAATCGCCGAATACGGCCCGCGCATCGAAGCGTTCCTGGGCCCCCTGCTGCGTATCACGGGATTCGAACTTTACTTCGACCTCGTCGAAGGCACGCACGCCCGGCCCGAATTCGAAGACCCCGAACTCGTGGTCCGCTTCAGTGGCGACGACGTCGATCTGCTCCTCGCCAACCGCGCCGAGCTTCTTCTCGCCCTCGAGCACCTCACCATGGAGGCGCTCCGCATTCCCAGCGAGGACCACTCCAAGCTCTGCTTCGACGCCAACGACTACCGCCTGATGCGCATCGAAGAACTTCGCTTGAGTGCGATCACGGCGGCCGAGAAGGTCAAGAAAACGCGCGTCCCGTTCCACTTCAACCCGATGAGCAGCCGCGAGCGCCGCATCATCCACTTGAGCCTCCGCGGAGAAACCGACGTCCGGAGCGAAAGCACCGGCACCGGCCCGATCCGCCAGGTCGTCATCGTGCCGTCCGAAATGACCACCGTGCCCGAGCCGATCCGCCCGCCGGAGCCGCGCGAGCCCTCCTTCGGACGCCGCAACGGACCGCCGGGACGCAGCGGGCCCCCGGGGCGCGGCGGCCATGATCGCGACCGGGGCCGTGACCGCAGGGACCGCGGACCACGCCGTTCGGGTCCGCCCCGCGGCCGGTAACACAAGCGGCGCGACTTCGTGCCAGATCCTTCTACCTTCACTTCCACTTACTCGACCGGCGACACCATCGCCGCCATCGCCACCGCGCCGGGCCGCGCTGGCTTAGGCATCGTGCGTCTCTCCGGCAGCCAGGCCCGCGACATCGCCGCACGCGTGCTCGACTTCCACGCCGAGCCTTCCTGGCAGCCCTGGACCGCAACTCTCGCCCGCCTCACCACCCCCGATGGCGGCGCCGTTGATCGCGTCATCGTCACTTACTTCGCCGCGCCGCGCTCCTATACCGCCGAAGACGTCGTCGAAATCGCCTGCCACGGAGCCATGGTCGTTCTGCGGCACTGCCTGGCCCGATGCGTCGAAGAAGGCGCTCGCCTCGCCGGCCCCGGCGAGTTCACCCTTCGCGCCTTCCTGAACGGACGCATCGATCTCGCCCAGGCCGAAGCCGTCCGCGACCTCATCGAAGCCACCACGCTCTATCAGGCGCAGGTCGCCGCGCAACAAGCCGAAGGCTCGGTTTCCCGCCGCATCGCGCCCCTGAAGGAACAACTGCTCGAACTCATCGCCCTCCTCGAAGCGGGCATCGACTTCGCCGAAGACGACATCAGCGTCGCCCCCACCACGGAAATCCTCCGCCGCATCGAACCCCTCCGCGTCATGGTCGCTTCCCTCGCCTCGAGCTTCGCCTACGGCAAAATCGTACACGACGGTTTCACGCTCGCCATCGCCGGCAAGCCAAACGCCGGAAAAAGCAGCCTCTTCAACCGCCTCCTCGAGCAGGACCGCGCCATCGTCACCGAACTTCCCGGCACCACGCGAGACCTCGTCAGCGAAACGCTCTCGCTCGAAGGCCTGCCGGTTCGCCTCGTCGACACCGCCGGCATTCGCGACTCCATCGACCGCGTGGAAAAACTCGGGATCGAGCGCAGCTATCAGGCCATCGCCGACGCCGACCTGACGCTCGTAGTTCTCGACGCCTCCGTCCCGCTCGATGCAACCGACCACTCGCTCATCGAACGCGCCCGCACCCGAGGCCGCTATCTTCTCGCCGCGAACAAAACCGACCTGCCCTGCCTCGCCGAACTTCCGGAAGAGGCGGTACGCGTCTCAGCCTTAACCGGGGAAGGAATCACCGTGCTCCGCGCCCGCATCCGCGCCGAAGTCGCCCCGCCAGCCTCGCTTGAAAGCGGCTTCATCACCAGCCTCCGCCAGGAGCAACTTTTGAAAGAAACCGAAGCCGCGCTCAAGCAGGCCGCCGCCGCCACCACCGCCGGACTCCCGCACGAGATGCTGCTCTTCGACCTCTACGCCGCCCTCCGCCCGCTCGACGCGATCACCGGCGCAACCACCGCCGACGACATCCTCAACCGGATCTTTTCGACATTCTGTATCGGCAAGTAGGCCGCGCTCAGCGCATGGGCCGGCGCGTCGGGAACATGCTGTCCATCTCGCCCTGCGCGATGGCCAGATAATCAGGCCGGTCCGCCGCGCTCAGGTGACGGTAGCTCGAGATCGCTTCGCCGTGGAAAACCAGGAACACGCCCGGCATCTGAAACCCATCGCCCTGGAGCAGGCCGATCCCGTGCCGCCGGAGAATGCCCGCCTCAAATCCGCGGATCCACGCTTTCGGCC
This sequence comes from Bryobacterales bacterium, assembly GCA_027459465.1. Taxonomy (GTDB): domain Bacteria; phylum Acidobacteriota; class Terriglobia; order Bryobacterales; family Bryobacteraceae; genus JAJYKC01. The sequence goes on from DAIDIH010000349.1 coordinate 19,012, forward strand.
CGAACAACTGGCCCAGCCTCCCGCGCGCCAGGCCAAACGCCCGGTACAGGTTCTGGTTCGGGTCGCTCACGCGATCGATATCCGCCAGACCGTAGCGTGTGAAAAACCGATCGGCACTGGCCTCAGAGCTCATGTGAACCAGTGCGATCCGCACGCCAAGCCCCTCAATCGCCCGCCGCTGCGCCGCAAGATCCGCGAGAGCCTCGCGGCAGAACGTGCAGCCGAAGTGCCGCAGAAACACCAGCAGCACCGGCGACTCGCTAGAAAGGTCCAGCAGCGACGTGCCCACTTGCGTCCGCGCTCGCAGCGCCATCCGCTGGATCTCCGGCGACGCGATCCGCCGCCCGTCGAGCGAGTCCGTATAAGCCTGCCATAGAATCGCCGCGAACGGTCCCCACCAGAGGAGGCCACTCACGAAAACAATCCAGCCAAAATTCCACGGCAGCCTGCCGTGCCATGCGGCCCACGCAAATCCCGCGGGGCCCAAGACCTTCCCCGCCAACCCCGCCATCACTACCGGCCAGTGCCGCGTCGGATGGAATCCAGCCGCGAAATAGGCCATTCCATACACGCCCACCAGCATCCCAATGGACTGCCACAACTCCGGATACCGGGGCGCTTCTACGCCGGCAAGCTGAAACACAGCCTGCGGGAAAAGGATCGTCCACGTCCCGAAAGCCACGTTATACAGGGCCGCCAGCCACAGCGTGTACTTCATCCAAGCCGGAGTTCGTTCGTCGCCAATCATGCCGGAATATCGGACCTGTCTCGCTCCTCAAGTTTTCGATGCCGCCTTGCGCGCACCGCGCTCAAGAAATATTCTCGCGCAGGTTTCGCTTCAACGATGAGTCGCGGATTACAAAAACTTTCAGGGAAGTCTTTACGAAACGCCTGGCGCCGGTATATCCTGAAAGTGACCCAAAGCAAGTGCCGGGTCCGATCTCTGGAGAAAGGAGGCCCGTCAATGTCCGACGGCAGTGTGAGTATATTGCGCGAACAGCAAACTGACGCCGATTCAGCCGAGCCTCCGTCTCCGATGCCCGCCTGAATTTGGCCGCGTTTGCTTTCCGCGCCATAACTCGAACGGAACCCCAAGCCGTTTGAAGTGCGCCGCCCTGGATTGCGGGCCGAGCCCACTTCTCCGTATCCACTCTGCCGCCTCGGCCGGGAAATAGGCCATGGCGAACTTGCTCCACGCCGGCGCTCAGGCGCCGCAGACACAGCAGAAACCCGAATCGAAGCAGGTTTCGAGTGAGTGGGCCGCGCACGCGCTCACGTTCCTGATGGTCTTCGGCCCCGGCCTGATTGTTATGGAGGCCGACAACGACGCAGGCGCCGTCTCCACGTACGTCGAAGCCGGAGCGCGATACGGCACTCGCCTCCTGTGGTTGCTCCTCCTGTTGCTCCCGATCTCGTATTTCGTCCAGGAGATGGTGGTCCGCCTGGGCATCGCCACCGGCGAAGGCCACGCAGCCATGATCTACCGCCGCTTCGGCAAGTGGTGGGGAAGATTCTCGCTGGCGGACCTTCTCCTGGTGAACTTCTTGACCCTGGTAACCGAATTCGCCGCCATCGCTCTCGCCGTCGAGAAACTCGGTGTCCCTCCCGTCTGGGGCGTACCTATCGCCGCCGTGGGTCTCACCGCGCTCGCGCTCACCGGCAGTTATCGCCGTTGGGAGCGGATCGTGTTGTTCCTCTGCCTGCTCGATCTGGCCTGGTTCGCCATCGCGTTCCGCATGGCCCCACCAGCGGGCGAAGTGGTGCGCCACGCCATCCTGCCGCTCGCACCCGTTGCCGGATTAACCGCCTCATGGCTCTTCCTGGTGATCGCCATCGTCGGCACCACCATCGCTCCCTGGCAGTTGTTCTTTCAGCAAAGCTGCATCGCCGATAAGCGTCTGCGCTTCTCGGACCTCCGCTGGGCCAGGCTCGATACCTTCATTGGCGCGGTGTTCACGATTCTGGTTGCCGGCGCCATGATGCTGGTGGGCAACGCCGGATTCCAAAGGCACTGGGACTTCACCGACCCCGCCCAAATGGCCGTTCAATTGGGCGCCGTCTTTGGCCCCATGGTAAAAAACGCCGTCCTGCTGCTGATGATCAATGCCGCGGTGCTCGGCACGACGGCTATCTCGTTGTCGAGCGCCTGGGCGTACGGCGAAGTGCGCGGCTGGGCACACAGCCTGCAAAAGCCGGTCCGGGAAGCACCGGGCTTCTATGCCGTGTATGCCCTCTGCGTGGTGGCCGCTGCGTCCGTCGTGCTGATCCCGCGCGCGCCTTTGCAACTCATCATTCTCAGCGTGCAGGTGCTCGCCGGTCTGATGCTGCCGTCGGCCATCATTTTCCTCCAGCTTCTGTTGAGCGACCGCGAGCTTCTCGGCGAGCGCTTCGTAAACCGGACCTGGAACAACGTAGTCAATTGGATCATCGTGGTGCTGCTGTTCGCCCTGTCCCTGCTGCTCGCCGCGCAGGTGGCGGCGCCGCGATGGTTTCCCAACGGATAGAAAAGGGGTGTGAGATGTATGTAGACTTCGATCAAAAAGAACAGAAAGCCCGGACCATGTTTCATGTCGTTCATCCACTCGACGACGCGCCCGAGGAGAAGGTGGATCTCGAAGCCCTCGGCCCCATGCGGATGACCGCCACCGTGCGATTTTGCCTGCTCGCTCTGCGCGGCTATCTGCTGCTCATGTTCGGGCTGCTCGGTTTTCGCGTGCTCCAACTCGCCGGCTGGGTCCACGGTTGAGGCCAGCGCCATTTTCAAACGAAAGGAGGTAACGACAATGCGGATAACGTTCATGCAGTTCGCCGGTGCGTTCCGGTCGGGAATTCTGCGGTTTCTGGGCGTAGAATTGCCGATCGGCGCCGGCTTCGGGCTCCGCACCCACTAATGCGCTTCGCCCCTCGGGCCCGATTACCCCGTTGTGGGACACTTCCATTTCCGGGTTCGAGGGGCTATCTGATTTCACACAACGACAAACGGAACCACCCGATCGGGCAGCGCGTGTCCGCCCTCGCTGTCGCCGTCCCGGCCGCGGTCGCGTTCCCCAATCCCACGCAGCCGTTGGCCGGTTCACAGACGTGAAGTTTCGGGCCAAATTCCCCGCTTTTTGAAACCCGGAGCCGCCGGGATACGTTTACACATCATCTGAAGGTGCGTAAACTCTACCAAATCGCTGTGGTGACCCTGGCGCTGTGTATGGCCAGCGTGCAGACCATCGGCGCGGTAGACCAGCACGAGGACAACCACGGAAGCCCGCACCATCAGTGCTGTCCCATCTGCCAAGCCGGTCAGATGGCCGCCCTTCAGACCGCCGTCACCTGGTTCGATGCGCCGGCCCGCACGGAATGGCGCGAACCGCTCACAGAAATGCCCCGGTCGACAAGGCCGGCGCCCATCCACTCCCCGTCCCGGGCTCCCCCCGCCTAACCCTTCTTAAAAACATCCCTCAGGTCAACCGGCGCCTAAGCCACCCGTGGCCACGCGTCCGGCGCTGTTCTCCCTGCAGAACCAACCGTTGTCCCCTACACGGCCAGAAAGGATTTATCCGGATGTCAAAGACTCATCTTCTAGTGGTTTTAGTCGTAGCGCTATCTTGGCAATTGCTGTGGGGACAACCCGCTGGTTCTGTGCGCGGGACCATCGTCGATCCCTCGGGCGCAGCCATCAAGGCCGCGACGGTGGAAATCGAAAACCCCGTCTCCCACTACGTGCGGGCCGCCCTCACTGACGCGCGCGGAGGCTTTGTCTTCACAAATCTCCCGTTCAACAACTACCACGTCACCGCGTCGGCGGCCGGCTTCCAGGTTGCCTCGGTGGATGTAAATATCCGCTCCGCCGTACCCATAACCCTAAACACATTAACCCTACCCCTGGCAACCTCGGTGACGACCGTGACAGTATCGGAATCCGCGGGCGACCTCGTCGAAACTGACCCGTCCACCCACACCGACATCGACCGCCAACTTATCGACAAACTGCCGCTTGAAAGCGCGTCGTCGTCTCTCAGTTCCCTCGTAACCCTAGCCTCGCCCGGCGTCACAGCCGACTCCAACGGCCTGTTCCACGGCTTGGGCGATCACGCGCAGAATTCCTTCTCCCTCGACGGCCAGCCGATCACCGACCAGCAAAGTAAGGTCTTCTCCAACCAGATCCCGACGGACGCCGTGCAGTCGATGGAAGTCATCGAAGGCGCCCCGCCCGCCGAATACGGCGACAAGACAAGCCTCGTCATCGTAGTAACAACCCGCTCCGGTCTTGGAGTAACTCAACCCCACGGCGACGTGACCGCGTCCTACGGATCCTTCGGATCCTCCAACGGCGCGTTCGACCTCGCCTACGGCGGCAACAGTTGGGGCAATTTCATCTCCGCCAACGGCATGGACACGGGCCGGTTCCTCGACACGCCGGAATTTCAGATCTTCCACGACCACGGCAATCAGCAGAATGTGTTCGACCGCCTCGACCTCAAGCCAACGGAAAACGATAGCGTCACCGTCAACCTCGGCTTTAGCCGCTCCTGGTTCCAGACCCCGAACTCCTACGACTCGCAGACCGCCGGCGCCTGGTCCGGACTCGTGGCCAACAGCGGCGGTCTCGGCCCCAATGGCCTGCCCGTGGGCCCAACCGACCAGCGCTCGCAAATCCAAACCGTCAACTTCGCACCGTCATGGAATCGCGTCCTTAGCTCGAGTACCGTATTTACCCTCGGCGCTTTCGCACGCCGTGACGCTTACAACTACTATCCCAGCAATAATCCCTTCTCCGATTTAGTCCCCGACCTCCAGCGCCAGACCGTAAGTCAAGCCCGCACCCTCACAAACATCGGCGGACGCGCCTCGCTTTCCTACGTGAAAGGCATTCACAATCTGAAAGCGGGCGTAACTTACCAGGACACGCTGCTCAACGAAAACGACGGCTTCGGCATCGTCGACCCCACGTTCAACTCCGCCTGCCTGGATGCGAACGGCAGCCCCTATACGGGCTTCGGCATCAACAATCCAATCAACTGCACCGGCGCCCTCGCGCCGAATCCCGGCTTCGTGCCGTCGCTGGCCTGCTATGATCTCACGCGTCCCGGACGGCTGCCTTCTTCCTTCGGTTGCCCGAATGCGAATCCGGCCACATATATGTACCACGGGCACGCCGACATCCGCGAGATTTCCATGTATATCCAGGACGCCATCACACTCGGCGATTGGACTTTCAACCTCGGACTCCGGGGCGACGTCTACGACGGCATCACCAGCGCGAATCAGGTCGAACCCCGCCTGGGCGTCGCTTACAACTTCAAGCCCACCGGCACCGTCTTCCGCGTCTCGTATGCGCGAACGCTCGAAACGCCGTTCAATGAGAACTTAGTCCTGGCCAGCGAGGGGTGCTCGAGTCCGGTCATCAACCAGATGCAGGCCATCACGCAAGGTTACCCGTGCATCACGTCGCCCATCACGCCCGGCTGGCGCAACGAGTTTCACGCCGGCTTCGAGCAGGCCTTCGGGAAGTACTTTGTCCTCGATGCCGAATACATCTGGAAATACACCCACGGCGCCTACGATTTCAGCGTTCTGGGCAACACGCCCATCACGTATCCGATCGAGTGGGCCAGTTCGAAGATTCCCGGTTTCGCGATTCGCGGCAGCATGCCGAACTTCCACGGTTTGTCAGCGTTCGTTGTCATGAGCCACGTCACGGCTCGCTTCTTCCAACCGCAGATCGCCGGCATCGGCGAGACGCCTCTGGGCGCCGCGGAAAACGGTGTGTTCCGCATTGACCACGACGAAGCCTTCAACGAGACAACACACATTCAGTACCAACCCTTCAAGAACGGCCCCTGGTATAGCTTCAACTGGCGCTACGACAGCGGCATGGTGGCCGGCGCCGTTCCTTTCGCCGCCACACCGGGCGGCATCGTCGACGCTTCGTATCTCACGCCCGACCAGCAGTTCGAGGCCGCCCTCTTCTGTGGCTCCGTCCACGCCACGCCGACCACGCCCATCAGCCCGGCAAGCACGTGCCCCGGAGCCAGCTTCGGCTCAAACCTCGTCCGCATTCCCGCGCCTGGAACCGAGAACCCCGACCATAACCCCGCGCGCATCGCCCCGCGCAACCTCTTCGACATGGCCATCGGCGACGACAACCTGTTTCATGGCGACCGCTATAAGTGGAGCGCGCGATTCGAAGCCGTCAACATCACCAACGAGTACGCGCTCTATAACTTCTTGTCCACTTTCTCGGGAACTCACTATGTTACTCCGCGCGCATTGACCGCCACGCTCGGATTTCACTTCTAAGCCAGTCCAGGCGCGTTAGTGCGACAAACTCGCCGCGAGCGGGATCCAGTGCGAGTAGACTTCCGGTGGGATCGGACTCGCCCAGTGTCCCGTCAGCCGTGCAGCCGTCACGCTGGCGACGAAAATCACCGCCACGCCGGCTGCCACCCACGTAGGGGACACGCGGCGCCGCCGCAGCGTCCGGAACTCGAGTGCCCCTTCCACCGGACACGCCGAAACGCACTCCAGACACCCCGTGCACTCCACCGACGCGATCGAAATCAGCTTGTCCACCGCCAGATGCGATGGGCACGCCTTCGCGCACTTGGCGCAGTCGATGCACGCCTGCTCCGACCGCCGGATCCGCGTCAGACTCAGCCACGAAACCAGGCCAATGAGCGCGCCGTACGGGCACAGATACCGGCACCACAGGTTCTGCACAAAGATCGACCCGATAATCAGCACCGCGAGCACAATCGCCGCCGTCACGCCGAGATCGCGGAAGAAGTTCAGCATCTTCACATCGGCCAGCACGCCGAAAGGCGAGCGCTGAAACTCGGCGATCGCACCCTCCGGCATCGACAGCACAGCATACAAAAAGAACCCGAACACAAGATACTTCAGAGACCGCAGCGGAATGTCCAGCCAGCGCGGGAACCGCCAGTTGCGCCGGAATGTCCGCCGCCCGAACTTCCATAACTCTTCCGACAGCGTCCCCACCGGACACAGCCACGAACAGAACGACCGCCGCAGCAGCCAACTCATCGCAAGAAACGCCGCCAGCAGCACCATAGCCGCCGGATGAATCGCCGGCATCTCACCCGTGAGAAGCGTGTATTTCAAGTTCAGCAGTCCCGCAATCGGAAGCCAGCCTTCCACCCCCGGCGGACGCCCGTGCGTCACCGCCGCGCCGGTTTCAAACTGCCGCACGAATAGATAGAACTCGACCCCGATCCACACATTCAGCGCCACGAACGCCAGTTGCACCGCCCGCCGCAGCGTTTGCGAACCATCGGGCGAAGCGCGGCGTATGAAGGGCTTCTTCACGGCTTTTCCCGCTCCTCCTTCCGCGCCTGCCGTTCAATCCGCAGGATGAACAGATAAAGCGCGCCGCAGCCCAGAAACAGCAGTCCGGAAAAAATCGCGCCGGGTAGCGCTGCCGAGCGCCGGCCCGCAAGGAACGAGTCGAGTGTCGCCGACAGCAGCCACACCTGCGTGATCACCAAAACCACGACCAGCGCCATGGCGCCGTTGATCGCCGTGAGCCCGCGTCTGCGATGGGGCAGTGAAGGATCCATTAGCTTTCCGGCTCCGCGTCCATGCCGAGAGCAATCAGTTGCCCGTTCCGCCGTGTCAGCAACACGCGCGGCAGCGGCCGCGTCGGCGGACCTTGCAGCACCGACCCGTCGCGGATCGAGAAATAACCCTCGTGGCACGGACATTCGATCCGGTTGTTCTCCGCCGAGTAATACACCGCGCACGACAAGTGCGTGCACTTCTGGCTGTAGGCCGCGTACTCGTCCGCCCCGGTGCGGATCAGCAGGCACTGCTCGCCGGGATTGGGATATTGAAATACCTTCACGCCCCCGACCGGGATTTCGCCTAAATTCGCAATGGCCTGCTCCGGATAACTCACCTGGCGGCTGACAAAACTCTTGGCCACGATCCACAAGTTGCCCACGAACATACCCATGCTGGTCAGAGTGAGAAACTTAGTAAACTGGCGCCGGG
>DAIDIH010000350.1 GCA_027459465.1 Bryobacterales bacterium
TTTCCGCAGGACTTCACGCTCGACGGGCGCGCGTTCCACCGCTACCCGAAAGGCGCGACTTGCACGCGCATCGACGCGAACGTTCACGTGCTCACGGCGGGCAAGGAAGAACACGAGACGCTGCTGCAGGCGATCCACAACGCGCATTTTTCGGTGGAAGACACGGTGCATGAAGCCATCGCGGCGGCCTACGCGTCGGTGCTGCCGGAGGAGCGCCTTCGCGGCGTACTGCTTTTGAATATCGGGCGCGAGTCGAGCGAAATCGTGGTGTACGAGGGAGATGCCCTCTTGTTGGCCAAGAGCCTTGCGGTTTCGGGCGATCACATGACGCGCGACGCCGCCTATGGCCTGACGATCTCCTGGGGCGACGCCGAGCGGCTGAAGCGCGAATATGGTTGCGCCATGGTGGGCCTGACCGGCGACAACAGCCTGATCGAGTTGCCTTCGGCCGAAGGGCGGCCTACCCGCGAGGCGCCCCGCCGGCAACTCAACGACATCCTGGAAGCGCGCGCTGAGCAGTTGTTCCACTTCGTCCGCAAGGAACTGGAAGCGATCGGCAAGGTGCAGGGGTTGCTCGAAGGCGTGCTGCTGACCGGCGGCGGAGCGATGCTGACCGGCATGTGCGATCTCGCCGAACGGGCGTTGAATCTTCCGGCGCGAAACGGCCTCGCTACGGGGATCGAGGACTGGCCGGATGAACTGAATAGCCCGTCGTGGACAACGGCGGCGGGCCTGGCAATGTATTCGGCGCGGATCAAGATGCGCGCCGCGCCCCGCCCGAAGGCGTCGGGGCTGATGGGTTTGGTGACGCGTTAAGCGAGAAAGGAAGACGGCGGAGATGGATGCTCTGAAATTCGCGATCCAGGATGAGGCGCTGCTCGGCACGCGGATCAAGGTGATCGGCGTGGGCGGCGGCGGCTCCAACGCGGTGACCCGCATGGTGAATGAGGGGATGTCGGGGGTGGAGTTCTATGCTCTGAACACCGATAAACAGGCGCTCCATGCCTGCCCGGTGTCGAACAAACTGGCTATCGGCCCGAAGATTACCAATGGGCTTGGCGCGGGCTCCGACCCCAGCATCGGCCGGCAGGCGGCGCTGGAGGACACCGAGCGGATCATCGAGATTCTCGAGGGCTCCGACATGGTGTTCGTCACCGCGGGTCTTGGCGGCGGCACGGGAACCGGCGCCGCGCCGGTGGTTGCCTCGCTCGCCAAGGAACTCAACGCGCTCACCGTCGCCGTCGTCACCAAACCGTTCAGCTTCGAAGGCCCGCGCCGGATGAAGCAGGCAGAACGGGGTCTTGCCGAACTCGCCGCCACCGTCGACACGGTCATCACCATCCCGAACGACCGGTTGCTCGAACTCGCCGGGCCCGAGACCAGTTTCTACGACGCATTCCGCATGGCGGACGATGTCCTGCGCCAGGCCGTGCAGGGCATTGCCGATATTATCACCACGCCCGGCCTGATCAACCGCGACTTCTCCGACATCCGCGCCATCATGCTCGGGATGGGCTACGCGATGATGGGCACGGCGACGGCGTCGGGTCCGAAGGCGGCGGTGGAAGCAGCGCGCCAGGCGATCAGCTCCGCGCTGATGGAAGAAGGCGGCGTGAAGGGCGCGCGCGGCGTGCTCATCAACATCACCGCTTCGAACAAGCTCAGCCTGTACGAGGTGAACGAGGCCTGCACGCTGATCCGCAAGGCCACCGAGAACGACGACGTGCAGATCAACTTCGGCGTCGTGATGGCCGACGGCATGGAAGACAAGGTGAAGGTGACCGTCATCGCCACCGGCTTCGAACGCGAGAATCTTCCGGTAATCAACCGCGCCGGAGCGCGTATGGCTGCGTCATCCGAGCCGCCGCGTGTCGCTGCCGCGGCGGCATCGCTCGCCGCTTCGGTGAGCGTTCCAGTGCCCGGGTCCGAGGCGCCCTCGTTGCCACCCGAGCCCGCGGCGGCCGCCGCCCAGGAAGAGGCTCCGGAAGACCCGGCGATCGAGGCGCCGATCGGGCTCGACGATCTCGACGTTCCCGCGTTTCTCCAGCGGGACCGGCGGTATTACCAGTAGAGACACCGCTCCGCCCGGTAGCCTTCAGCGGCCGGAGGACGGCTCGCTTGCTTCTACTCGTACATTAAATGCAGCACGACGTTGCGGCGGTGGGGCGCGGTGCGGTGCTCGAACAGGTAGATGCCCTGCCATGTGCCGAGGGCGAGGCGTCCCTGGTGCAGGGGGATCGTCAGAGACGTGTTGGTGAGGGCGGAGCGGATGTGCGAGGTCATGTCGTCCGGGCCTTCGGCGGTGTGCCGGTAAAGCGGCGCGTTGGCGGGGACGAGGCGCTCGAAGTAATCTGCCATGTCGCGGCGGACGTCGGGGTCAGCGTTTTCCTGGATGACGAGTGAGGCGGAGGAGTGGCGGCAGAACACGGTGAGCAGGCCGGTCTGGCCCTGGACTCCGGCAAGCCATTTCTCAACTTCGGCGGTGATCTCGTACAGACCCTTGCCGCGGGTCGAGATCATGAGTTGATGAGTGCGCTGATTCATTCGACGGTCACGCTCTTGGCGAGATTGCGCGGTTGGTCGACGTCGCAGCCGCGCCGGACTGCAATGTGATAGGCGAGCAGTTGCAGCGGCAGGATTTCGAGCACCGGCAGCAGCAACTCGCAGGTGGACGGAACGGCGATGACGTGGTCCGCGATGCGCGCCATTTCTTCCCGATCCTCCTCGCACACCACCGCGATCACGATGCCGCTGCGCGCCTTCACTTCCTGGATATTGGAAAGCGTTTTCTCGTAGCGCAGACGGCTCTCGGTGCTTTCGGGATCGCGCGTGGCCAAAACCACCACCGGGAGATTTTCATCGATGAGCGCGTTCGGCCCGTGCTTCATCTCGCCGGCCGGATAGCCTTCTGCGTGAATGTAGGAGATCTCCTTCAGCTTGAGCGCCCCTTCGAGCGCGATTGGGAAGTGGATGCCGCGGCCGAGAAACAAAAAGCCGGGCGAGCGGAACAGACGTTTCACTAATTCGTCGTAGAGCTCATCTTCGGCTAGAACTGTCTCCATGCGGCCCGGCAGTTTCATCAGTTCCTTCATCAAGCGGCCGGACTCGGCGTCGCTCAGCTTCCCGCGAACCTGGCCCAGGTACATGGCGAGGAGAAAGAGTGCGGTGATCTGGCAGGTGAAGGCCTTGGTCGACGCCACGCCGATCTCCGGACCCGCGTGCGTCAGCAGCGACCCCGCCGCCTCACGCGTGATCATCGATCCGATCACGTTGCAGATGGCCAGCGTCTTCGAGCCTTTCTGCTTTGCCTCCCGCTGCGCGGCCAGCGTGTCGGCGGTCTCGCCCGATTGCGAGATGACCACGGTCAACATCTTGCCGTCGACAATCGGATCGCGGTACCGGAATTCACTTCCGTAGTCGGCCTCCACGGGAATCCGCGCCAGTCTCTCGATCATGAACTTGCCCGCCACCGCCGCGTGCCAGCTTGTGCCGCAAGCGACGATCTTGACGCCTTCGAACTCGCGAAACTCCTTCTCGCTGATGTCCATCGCATCGAGGAACACGCGGCCGGACTCCTGGCCGATGCGGCCGAGCATGGTGTCGCGCACGGCGCGGGGCTGCTCAAAGATTTCCTTGAGCATGAAGTGCTTGTAGCCGCCCTTCTCGGCCAGAATCGGGTCCCAGAGGACCCGCGTTACGGCGCGCCGCAGCGGGCGGCCGTTGAAGTCGGTGAGTTGGACGCCTTCGGGCGTCAGCACGGCCATGTCGCCGTCGCTTAAAAAGAACATGTCGCGCGTGTGGCTGAGGATCGCCGGCACGTCGCTGGCGACGAAGTACTCTCCATCGCCAAGGCCGACCACGACGGGCGGGCCGGAGCGCGCGACGACAATTTTGTTCGGATCCGTGGCGCAGATGGCGGCGAGCGCGAAAACGCCGGTGAGCTCGCGGACGGCGCGGCGCATCGCCTCTTCGAGGCTGCCGTCGAGGTACTTTTCGAGCAGGTGCGCGATGATCTCGGTGTCGGTTTCGGTAACGAAGCGGTGGCCTTCGAGTTGAAGCTGCGCCTTCAGCGCAAGGTAGTTTTCAACGATGCCGTTGTGGACCACGACGACATTTCCGGTGCAGTCGCGGTGCGGATGAGCATTCTCCTCCGTTGGCCGGCCGTGTGTGGCCCAGCGGGTGTGGCCGATGCCGTAGTTGCCCTCCACCGGGTCGATGCGGATGGCCTCTTCCAGGTTTCGCAGTTTGCCCGAAGCCCGGCGCACCGCCAGCCCTTCTTCGCCCGTGTACACGGCGATGCCGGCGGAGTCGTATCCCCGATACTCCAGCCGCCGAAGACCCTCCAGAATGATCGGAACGCTCTTGCGATTCCCAATGTAGCCGACGATGCCGCACATGGTTCTATTGCCTTAGGATACAGGTAAGCACGTCGGCTGCCACCCGCGATTTCGCACTACGCGTTCGGCCGGGTTGATTCCGGCGGCGTTATACTCAGGTTTTGGGGTGCCTTCGTGAAAAATTACCTGAAATTCGGCGGTCTCGTGGTCGCCATCCTGGGAGTTCTTGGATGGCTGGCTGCAAGCGGAGTCGGCGACAGCAAGACTTACTATAAGACCATTCCGGAACTGGCCGCGATGGGCAGCCATGCCCAGGGCCAGCGGGTTCGCGTCGGCGGCGACGTGGTGCCCGGCTCGATCGTTCGCGACGGAGCCGAAGTACGTTTTGTACTACATCAGAACACGCAGCGGTTGAACGTGGTCTATCGCGGCGCCGATCCCCTGCCGGACACGTTCCGCGACGGTTCCCAGGCCCTGGCGGACGGGCGGCTCGCGCCCAATGGAGTTTTCGAAGCCACCAAGGTCCAGGCCAAGTGCGCTTCCAAGTACGAAGCAAAGCCGCCGCAGAACAAGAACGCGCTGCAGAACCGCGCGGCGCTCTAGTCTGGCCGCTCGGACGCGAATTGTTTACTTGCCCGCCACGCGCTGGGCCACCGTATAGTGGCTCAAGCTGTTGGCATACTGCGAAACACCTCGGTAGAGGGCTTCCGCCATACGCTTTCGAGCTTCGTTCTTGCGCAGTGCGCTCGCGTCGTGCGGGTTGCTGATGAAGCCGATCTCGGCCAGAACCGACGGCATCGAAGCGCCGATCAGCACAACGAACGGGGCTTTGCGAACACCGCGATCCTTCGAGCGCGCATCGATACGCAGGCTGGCGTTGTAAAGCGCCTTCTGCACGCTGGCCCCGAACTCTCGCGATTCCTCGATCTTGTCCTGCAGGGCGATCTTCTGCAGCAGATCCTTCAGCTCGAACACAGTCTGATCCGAACTCGAGTTTTCGCGCGCCGCCAATTCGAGCGCGGACTGCGAGGTGGTGAAGTTCAGATAGTAGGTCTCTACGCCCGTGGCCGAGCGCTGAGGCGACGAGTTCGCGTGGATCGACAGGAACAGGTCGGCATGGGACTCGTTGGCGATTCGCGTTCTTTCCTGCAGAGGGATGAAGGTATCGTCGGAACGGGTGTAGACCACCTCGGCGCCCATCCGCTGTTCGATCAGATTGCCAAGCCGCAGCGCGACGTCGAGCACGAGGTCCTTTTCGAGCAGTCCGCCTGCGCCGATGGTGCCGGTGTCATGCCCGCCGTGGCCGGCATCGATCACCACGCGATGAATCTTCAAGCCGAGAGCGCGCGTGAGCGACTCGGCTTCGCCGGGACTCCGCCGCGCGGGTGCAGCCGCCAATGCCGGCGATTTGGCAGTTTCCGCCACATTCCCGGCCGGCCTCTTGCTTCTGGCCGAAGCAACCACGCGCGATTTCGGCGCCGGGATCGGGGAGGGCGAGAAGAGCCTTGCTACCTCGCGGCTTGCCGTTTCGCGCGAGTAGATCGCAGCCGAGTCCAAACCCATGTCGAAGGGATCGAGTTCCGGCGGCGTCATGAGAAAGGCCATCGCGGGCATTCTCCGCGCGGGCGGCGGTGTGAAGGAGCGGCTCGGGATCGACGCTTCCTCGGCCGGCACGGACGCCCTTGTGCCCGCCGCCGCGGAGGAAGAGTCGCCGCGAAGCTCGATGACGAGGCTCGCCGAGTTCCTGGGATGCGTGGTGGTGAATCGCGCCGGTTGATTCAGATCGAGCACGACGCGGGTGATGCCGTGCTGCGTTTCGGCGACGCGGATCTGGCGGACGAAGGCGTCCCCTACGGTGATGGTGTGGATGCCTTTGCCGAGCCCGCTGGCCGAGCCGACCAGATCGAAAAACAGCCGGCTCGGATGGTCAAGCCGGTCGCAGCGCAGCGTGAACGGACCACTCGTGTTGATGCGGATCCGCGTGAAATCCTTGTAGGAGCGGAAATGGACTCCCGTCACGTGGGACCGCACGGCGCCGCGCGCATGGACCGGAAGCGCCGCCAGCGCCAGCATCAGGCTGGCCGCCACGATTCCGCGCGCTCGGGGAACTGGGGACATATCGCAACGCCCTATTGCGTCGTCAAGTGCAGCCTGCCCTCGGCGTCATAGTATGCGGTCACCGGCGCGTAGCGCGGAGCCTCGCGTTTCGCCACGGCCGGCGGTTGCTTATGGCCGGCGGCCTTGGCCCGGCGCATCTTCGAGGAAACCCGCTCCACGTACGCCTTCGTTTCCTGGTACGGCGGCACGCCCCGGTATTTCACCACCGCCCCTTCGCCTGCGTTATAAGCCGCGATCGCCAACGTGTCGTCCTGGAAAAAGTCCTGCAAGTACTTCAGATACCGGACGCCGCCGAGAATGTTTTCCTGCGGATCGAACGGGTTCGCCACGCCGAAGCGCCGCGCCGTCTCCGGCATCAACTGCATCAAACCGGTGGCGCCCCTGGGCGAAATCGCATACGGGTTGTTCGCGCTCTCGGTTTCCATCACGGAGCGAACCAGCGCCGGATCCACGCGATAGGCGGCGGCCGCGTTGTCGGCCAGCATGTCCACCTGTTCCGTGGTCTTATGCGCCGAGGCCAGGCGCGCCGCACCGCTGGGCACCACGCTCCTCACGAGATGTCCCGTCTTCGGGTCTACGCGCACCACCGACTTCCATCCCTCCGTTTGAGCGTCTGCGGCGGAAGCCCCGCAAGCCAGGCCGGCGCCCGCCAGGAAAAAACAAAAGCACAACTTTTGTTTTATTCGATTATAGCCCAAACTCTTCATTCTTTCCATGAAATTCCGGTGGCGGCCGGCGGGGAGCCCGCCTCCTTGAATGGTATCCTCATTGCATGTTTAGCGCAGGCTTCGTGCTGGCCGGAGGCGGAAGCTCCCGCATGGGCCGCGACAAGGCTCTGCTGCCCTTCGCAGGAGGCGTCCTGGCGGAGCATGTGGCGCGCGAGGTCGAAGCAGCCGCGGGCTCGCTGACCGTTCTTGGCGATCCCGCCCTTTACGGCCATCTCGGCTGGCCCGCCTGGCCCGATCTCGTGCCCGGCCGCGGACCGATCGGTGCGCTGCACACCGCACTGAGCCGGACCGAAGCCGACTGGAACCTGTTCGTGGCATGCGACATGCCCGATATCCGCCGCGAGGACCTGGTGCTGCTGCTCAAGGAAGCCGGCGCGGCGGAAGCCGATTGCGTGGCGCCGCTCAGCGAAGAAAAACGAAGCCATCCGCTGTGCGCGGCCTACCATCGCCGCGCCCTGCCCGCCGTGACCCGAGCGTTGAATGATAACCATCTGAAAATGCAGGACTTGCTTGCGGCAATCCAGACCGTTTACACCCGAGCTATCGGCCCGGACCGCCTAACCAACGTGAACACCCTGGAGGACTGGCTTGACGCCTGCCGGACCCCCCGCTGAGCACACTTCTTACTATCTGGAGTTCGACCACGTCAATAAGACGTTCGACCACCCCGTTTTAGTTGACGTGAGTTTTCACCTTCGGGCAGGCTATACGCTCGCCATCATCGGGCGCTCGGGCGTCGGAAAGTCCGTAACGCTTTCCCACATCGTCGGCTTCCAGCGCCCGGACTCGGGACGCATCGTCGTCGCCTACCGCGATATCACGGATTTCACTGAGCAGGAAATGCGGCAAATCCGGCGGAAAGTGACCATGGTGTTCCAGAACGGGGCCTTGTTCGATTCGCTCACCGTGGGCGAGAACATTCTTTTCTCGCTCGAGCTACGGGAAGACTATGACGCCAAGAACAAAGAAGATGTCGTCGATGGACTCCTAAGCATGGTCGACCTGCTCGAATACCGCGACGTTTACCCGGCGGATCTTTCTACCGGGTACAAGCGCGCCGTGGCCATCGCGCGCGCACTCGCCGCTCAGCCCGAATGCCTGCTCTACGACGAGCCGACCACGATGGTCGATCCGATCATGTCGGAGTTGCTCAGCAATCTCATGCTGCGTCTGAAGCAGCAGTTGCGGCTTACCTCCGTGGTTGTGACGCACGATCTCGACCTGATGCGCAAGGTTGCCGACGACGTGGTCTTTCTCGCCGAGGGACGCGTGGCCTACTTTGGCCCGGTAGAAGAGATCGACCGCTGCAAGGACGGGCTGGTTCAGGAATTCCTGGCAATGGACCGGCTCGATTTCAGCCGCCGCTAGGGCCGGGGCTCGCGTTTCGTGAAAATCAGGATATGCTGCCGCGGTAGCGTTTCGACGACGCGGCTCAACCGGTATCCTTCCGCCTCCACCTCGAGTTTGGCCTCGGCAACGGTCATTTCGTGATCCGGACGGATGGGGATGGTGGGGTCCTCTTTGCGGTATTCAAGCAGCACCAGCCTTCCCTCGGGCTTGAGCGCCACGCGTAGCGCGCGTAGCATCGCCTGCGGCTCGGCCAACTCGTGGTAGACGTCGACCATCAGGGCGAGATCGATCGCGTTGTCCGGAAGTTTCGGGTTTTTCGGGTCGCCGAGCACGGGCTGTACGTTGGTGAGCCCGGCGTGCGCCGCGTTCGCCTCGAGCCTGCGGATCATCTCCGGTTGAATGTCGACGCCGTACACGCGGCCCGAAGGCTTCACACGCCGCGCAATGCGGAGCGTCATGTAGCCGGTGCCCGCGCCGATGTCGGCAACGGTCATCCCGGGTTTCAGGTGCAGAGCGTCGAGCGCCTTGCCGGGTTGTTCTTCGAGGGCGCGCTCGGGACGGTCCAGCCAGTCGGCGCCCGCCGCACTCATCACCGGTGCGATCCGCCGTCCGCTGACGGGTTCGACGCCTTGCCAGCCGGAAGCGTTCGCCGCAAACGCGAGTGCGAAAATCCAGACGAGCCGCCGCATCCAAGACTCCAGGATACCTTCGCCGGAAGCCGTGTTCGCTGGGGCTACGATGAAAGAGGTACCCGACCCTCATGCGATGGTTTCCGGCCGTGGCGCTGTTCGTCTTCGTCTTGCACGCCCAGACGCGCGGCCTGACGATCGAAAACGCCGTTGTCCGCACGTTCGACGAAGGACCCATCGCGGCGTCCGATTACCGCTTCCGCGCCGGCGACACCGTTTACTTCAGCTTCCAGATCTCGGGCTACCGCACCGAGAGCGTCGAGTACGCCGTGAACAAAGTGCACTTGAGCTGGACCATCGCCGTTCAGGACGACAACGGTGTGCCGCTTGAAAAGTCCACCGAGGGAACCATCGACACCACCGTC
The DNA here is from genome assembly GCA_027459465.1 of Bryobacterales bacterium. Taxonomy (GTDB): domain Bacteria; phylum Acidobacteriota; class Terriglobia; order Bryobacterales; family Bryobacteraceae; genus JAJYKC01. The sequence continues at coordinate 9,588 of DAIDIH010000350.1, forward strand.
ACTCTGGAGGACCGGAACTGGAAGCCGATCGAGCGGCGCAACATCGTGCTGCCGCCGATCGTTCCCGAGGGCCGCTTCCACATTCGGCTCGAAGTCCGCGACGAGCTTGCCAAGACGAGCCAGAAGGCCGACGTCCCGTTTCTGCTGGCAGGCTACACGGCGCCGCCCGATACGCCGCTCGGCGCGCGCAACTTCCGGTTCTACCGGACCTCGGAGGAGACGGACGCGCTCGAGGTCGCCGCTTACACGCCGGGCGACACACTGTGGGCGCGGTTCGAGATCGTCGGCTACCAGCTTGGGGAAGGGAACCGGTTTTCGGTGGAATACGGACTCAAGGTCCTAAAGGCCGATGGCTCGGTGGCGTTGGAGCAACCGAATGCGGCGCAGGCGGAGGGGACGCCGTTCTACCCGCAGCGGATGGTCCCCGGCGAACTTAGCTTGAATATACCCAAGGACATGGCCAAGTCTACTTACACAATAGTAGTCACGGTCACCGACCGGCTCAGCGGGCGCACAGCCGAGGCGCGCCAGTCATTCTCGGTCGAATAACTGGTCCAACTGGCGGTAGAGGATTCCAGGCTTATCGGCACTACGAAAGCAGGCGCGGGATTCCGCGCCAGCCGGCAACTATGCCTTTATTTCGCACGCGCAGCGCCGCTTTGTTCGGCATCCACGCCCAGGTCATCGATGTGGAAGTGGACATGTATCCTTCGGGAAACACCCGGGATTTTGTCACCGTAGGGATGCCGGACACGGCCGTGCGCGAAAGCCGCGAGCGGATCAAATCCGCGCTGATCAACTCCGGCTTCGGCTATCCGAGCAAGAGCGTTACGATCAACCTCGCTCCGGCCAATGTCCGCAAGGAAGGCGCCGGATTCGATCTGCCGATGGCGATGGGCATTCTGGGTGCGATGAACGTGGTCAAGCCCAGCGACCACCTGCTGCTGGCCGGCGAACTGTCGTTGGACGGCTCGCTGCGTCCAGTGCGCGGGGCGCTGTCGATGGCGGTGTGCGCGCGGCGCGAGGGGATCCGCAATCTGCTCGTTCCGGCCGACAATGCGGCGGAAGCCTCGGTGGCTAAGGGTGTGAACGTGTTCGGGATGAAGGACCTGCGCCAGGTAGTCGAATTTTTGAACGCGCCGGACCAGTTTTTCCCCGCGGCGCCCGTCTCCGGCCCGGACAGTTTTCCGGAGGACGCCGCTCCCGACTTCGGCGACGTCCGCGGCCAGGCTTCCGCCAAGCGGGCGCTGCTGGTGGCTGCGGCGGGCTCGCACAACGTGCTCATGATCGGCCCACCCGGTTCGGGTAAGACCATGCTCGCCCGGCGGTTTGCCGGCATTCTTCCACCCCTGACTTTCGCCGAGGCCCTCGAGACGACGCAAATCCACAGCGTCGCGGGATTACTGGCGCCCGGTTCCGGCCTGCTCGCCGCCCGGCCGTTCCGCTCCCCGCATCATTCGGTTTCCGACGCCGGTCTCCTGGGTGGAGGGGCGGGTACGCCGAGGCCGGGTGAGGTCAGCCTTGCGCACAACGGGGTCCTGTTTCTCGATGAGTTGCCCGAGTTCCCGCGCAACGTACTCGAACAGCTTCGGCAGCCGCTGGAAGAGTCGAGCGTCACCATCGCGCGCAGCAACATGACCCTGTCGTTTCCCTCGCGCTTCATGCTGGTGGCCGCGATGAACCCCTGTCCCTGCGGCTACTACGGCGACGCGACGCGCGAGTGCCGCTGCACCGGCGCGATCATTCAGCGCTATCTCGGCAAGGTGAGCGGGCCGCTGCTTGACCGGATCGACCTGCACATCGAGGTGCCCGCGGTGGCCTACCAGGAGTTGCGCGGCAGCCAGCAGGGCCAGCGTTCGTCCGAGATGCGCGAGCGCGTGGAAGCGGCGCGGCGGATTCAGTCCGGGCGCGGCTTCTATAACGCGCACGTTCCGGCCCGTGAACTGCGAAAGCTCTGCGCGCTCGACGACGCGGGCGAACGGACGCTCGAAATGGCTGTCCGCCGCATGGGTCTGTCGGCCCGCGCCCATGACCGGTTGCTCAAGGTCGGCCGCACCATCGCCGACCTCGACGGCGCGGCGAACGTCAGCGCCAAGCACCTGGCCGAGGCGGTGCAATACCGCAGCCTGGACCGCAACTACTGGAATTGACCGCCTGGGCCGTGGCATACTGGCCGGGAACGCGTCCCCCGGCGAGGTTCGAGCATGGAGGACTCGCCCGGAGGACGGAATGAATCTGCGGCAGACCGCGCGGCACGCCGTAGCTTTGGCGCTTGGGTGCTTTCTGCTTTGTCTCAGTGCAAAGGCGCAGCCCGACGCACCGCCGCCGCAGACTTTCACGCTCGCCGGTCATATCGTGAACTCGGTTACGGGCGCTCCGATTCCCCGGGTGCTGGTCTGGCTCTGGGGACTCCCCCAGAGGGCTGTAAAGCCGGAGGGTAATCCGGAAGCTCTTCCTCCCCGTGTGCAGACTCATGAAACGCTGACCGACGCGAGTGGGGCATTTCGCTTTGAGGCGGTCGCGGCCGGTACCTGGCGCCTTGGAGCCAAGCGTCCGGGGTTTGAGGATTGGCCCGAGGAAGGACAAGCGCCGCTAGACGCCCGCATTGACCTGACCGCCTCGCGCGAAGATCTTCGCGTACCTCTGCGGCCGGTTACCGTCATCACGGGCCGAGTCGCCGACCAGGATGGATTCCCAGTGGATGGCGTCACCGTTCAGGCACTTCGAGCCGAGATCGTGGATGGGCGGAAGTTGTTCCACGTTTATGGCTGGGCGCAAACGGACGACCGCGGCATCTACAGGCTTTCCAATCTCTGGCGCGGGCCGTACTATCTCCGCGTGTCGGGCCTGTCCGCACGTACTCGCGCCGTCTTCGGACGGGTTCTACCGTCGCAGGCTACCGGCGAGTCTTTCCGGCCCGTTTACTATCCCAATTCGCCCGACCTCGATTCCGCCTCGCCGGTGAACGACGCACCAGGCCAGGAACTGCACGCCGATTTCACCATCTCCATGCAGGCGGGCGCGAGCGTGCACGGCGTTCTGCGCAGTTTCAGCGCCAGCCAACCCGTGAAACTGGAACTTGACAACGCCGCTGGCGAGGCGGTTCCAGCACGTACTGAGATCAATCAGTCGACCGGTGAGTTCGAGATTGCCGATATGGTGCCGGGCTCATATGTCGTCAAAGCATCACAGTCAGTGAGGGACGAAACTCTCTCCGGGGAGGCGCCAGTCATCGTGGCGCCGGGCGGAGCCATCGGCGTCACCTTGGAACTGGCGCCGGGGGTGGAGATCCCTTGCCGGATTCGAGTGCAGGGCCAAGGTGAGGACGGAGAGCCGGCGGCTGATGTTCCGGCGTCCATCGCGCTCGAGCCGGTCGTAAAGATCGAAACTGCCATCCAGGAACCCATCTCGTCGCAGGGAGGCGAGAACACGCCGATTTCCCTGCACAGCGTTCCGCCTGGGAAATATCGTGTGGAAGTGAGCACTTCGACCGGATATATTGCCCAACTGCAGGCCGGTTCGAAGGATCTCCTGCAGAACCCCGTACTCACGGTGACGCCGGGCACTGCCCCAACGCTCGACATTGTGATCCAAGCCGGAGGCGCCACAGTTTCCGGTCATGTTCAGGCTGCATCTGGCGACCTGGCTGGTGCCTTTGTCGTCCTGGTGTCTGCGCGAAGCCCTGACCTGCCAGTCGTCGACGCCGTTACGTCGCCCGACGGCTCGTTTTCGCTTTCCCATGTCGCGCCCGGCTCCTATCGCGCTTACGCATGGCGAGGCCGGGCGCAACTGGAGTACCGGAATCCGTCCGCAATGGCTCTGGCCGGCGTGGAAGGAGTCGAGGTCGAGGTGGGATCGAGCGACCTTAAGGACTTGGTTGTCCCACTGGCGGGAGGGAGCGCTCAATGAAACTGCGTTACGCATTCTTCGAGATAATCCTCGCTTCGCTCGCGCCTTGGTTGCAAGCCTCGCCCCTGTCTGAGACCTATCTTGTGGCCGGCGTGGTTGTTAACTCCACCACGAATGAACCGGTTCCGAAGGTCCGTCTGATCCTCCGTTCGCCGGACAATCGGACGGCGCCCGAGTTTGCCGTGAGTTCGGAGAACGGGAGATTTGTCTTCTCCGCCGTTCCGGCCGGCAAATTCCGGCTCACAGCGACGCGGCGCGGATTCGCTTCCCAGTCCTACGGCCAGTCAAACCTAGCTGATGCATTGGGTACTGCTGTCGTCACCGGTCCCGGGTTGGATATGCAGCATCTGGTTTTCCGGCTCATTCCTCCGGCTGCGATCTCCGGCCGCGTCACCGACGATCATGGCGACCCAATCCTTCGCGGCTTTGTGGGTCTGTACCGGACAGGTGTTCTCTACGGCAGGCGGAGGGTCTTTGAGACCCAGTTCACCTACACGAATGACGCCGGTGAATACCGGTTCCCGGGTGTCGGCGCCGGTTCGTACTACGTGGCCGCGGCTGGGCAGCCGTGGTACGTCTCCAACGGACCGGGCATCGAGGTAGGTGCGCCGAACGCGGACGGATCTTTCGCCCACCTGGGTTGCCTCCCGGTGTTCTACCCCAACACGTCCGATCCGAACGCCGCCTCGCCCATCGTCTTGCGGCCGGGGGAAGAAGCCACCGCCGACCTTGTACTCCCCACGGTCCCCGGCGCGAATGTTACGGTCGAGGCCGGATCTTCCGCCTCTCTCGCTTTTTCCTCCGGCGTAGGGGTGGCCCAGCTTTCGATGGAGGGCGTCGGAGGAACGCGCATCTATTGGCCACCCTCGCTCGGCGCCGGGATAACCATGTTCCGCGGTGTGCCCCCGGGCCGCTATCGCCTCTCTGTACGTACAAACCAAGGTTCGCTCTCGTCTCTGAGCGGCTGGCAGGACATCGAGGTCGGCTCCTCGGATATGGAGGTGAAGCTCGCTCCAGGTACCCTGCCTTCGGTCTCGGGACGAGTCATCATCGATCCGCCGGGCTCTGGCTCCGTCCGGCCGTACTGGATCAGTCTCCGGAGCGAGGACTCGCTATTCTTTTACAACCACCCCGTCGGACCTGACGGCACGTTCCGGCTTCCGCCGATGCCGCCGGAGCGGTTCCGGATCTACGCAGGGGGTTCGTCGGCCTTGTACAATGCCGGCGTGACTTCAGACACCGCGCCTGTGGTCAATGGCGTCGTGGACCTACGAGGCGGAGGAGACGTTCAAATCCTGGTACACGTCAGCGCTGAGGCGGCCCGGTTGCATGGTTACGCCCTTCGCGGCGGCAAACCAGTTCCGGGCGCCTTCGTGGTACTTGCGCCGCGCAGCGATACCCACGATCCCATCGATTACCGGGGCTTCCAGACCGATGCCGACGGCAGTTATGACTTCCCGGGTCTCCGCCCGGGCCAATACGTACTTTTCGCCGTTCAGGATGGCTCGAACTTCGAATACGCGAACCCGGCCACCCTTCGTCCCTTCCTTGCGAGCGGCCAACGAGTCGACGTCGCCGCCTCTGCGACAAAGGAAATCAATCTGACTTTGCCTGAGCCCAAGCTGCGGACTGCAACGCGGTAGGCGGCCTTCATGCATCTAACTAAGCCGCTAGACTAAGGCCAGTAGGCCTTAAATATCGACTATCAGGGAGGAACTTTCATGAAGGCATTCATGCTCATTGCCCTGGCAACGCTTGCTCTGCCCGTTTTTGCGCAAGACCAGTCCGGGGACGTGCTCGTACACATGGTCGTCACCGCGGAGAGCCGCCACGGCCGCCCGACACCGCTTCTCGAGCAGGGAGAAGTCACGGCCTATCAGGGGCGCGACAAAGTGAAGGTGGAGGGCTGGCTGCCGTTGCGGGGAGACCACGCCGCGCTCGAGTTGTTCATCCTGCTGGACGACGTCGCCAACACGAGCCTCGCCACGCAGCTCGAGGACATCCGCACATTCATCGAAGAACAGCTTCCGACGACGGCCGTGGGCGTCGGTTATATGCAGAACGGCACGGTCCAGGTTGCTTCCAACCTCACGACGGATCACGAGGCCGCCGCGAAATCGCTGCGCATGCCGTTGTCGAGCGAGGTGGCCGTGGCGAGCCCCTACTTCTCGCTCGAAGATCTCATCAAGAAATGGCCGAAGGCCGACGCGCGCCGCGAGGTCATCATGATCACCGACGGCATTGATCGTTTCGGCGGATCGGATCCGTATAACCCGTACGTCGAAACCGCGATCGATCAATCCATCAAGGCCGGCGTGCTTGTCTACACCATTTACACCCCCGGCATCGGCCACTACGGCCACTCGTTCTGGGCGATGAACTGGGGCCAAAACTACCTCGCGGAACTGTCGGAGAAAACGGGCGCGGAGTCCTACTTCGTCGGCTTCGGCAACCCGGTTACTTTCGTTCCCTGGTTCAGCCAGATCAACGAGCGGCTGCGGAACCAATACCTCATCACGTTTTTCGTGAAACCCGAAAAAAAGCCGAGCTTTGAGCGCGTGAAGTTCGTGACTGAGGTTCCCAACACCGAAATCATCGGCGCGGAGAAGGTTTGGGCGCCCGAGGGCGCAAAGTAAGACCACACTTCGTCTGGCATCCGAATTGCTTTGGTGGTCATTGGGACAGCCTGCGCGAAGCTCGCGCTGGCCTGGGAGGTGGTGATGCCAGAGAAAGAGAAATGGACCAGTGCCCGCGGGCTGACGGCATTGTTGTGCTGCGAGTTACTGCTTGTCACGTCAATCGGCTGCGGCGGCACGCACCGTACCACTCTGCCGGAAACCAAGCCTGTATCCGCCGTCTTCGAACCGCTGCAGGAGGACCTCAAGAAGTCCTACCTGACGCTGTTTGAAACCGCGGCGAAGCTGGAGTACAGCGACAGCCAGATCGCGAAGATGCGCCAATATCTGGACGAGGGAGAAGACTATTGCCTCGGCAAGTTCAAAGGCGTCGCCAACGAATACGAGCGGCGAGTCGAGGCCGCGCAAAATTCTCTGAAGAAGGACATCACCGACGCCGAGCGGCACAACCTCCACTGTGAGATTCAGGAAGCCCGGGACCTGAAGCTGCAGGCGGACCTGATTTCTGAACACGCGATCCCGGTCGCCTACGACAACAAACGCGCCAAGCTCGACGTGATTCAGAAATGGCCGGCCGAAGAAAAACTCATCCGGCAAAGCATCGCCGACGGAAGCTACAAGACCCGGCGCTGGGGCGACGCCAAGGACATCGGATTCCGCGAGATTGAGAAGGATCAGAAGGACGACATCAAGCTCGGCGAAAACTCGATCCGCGACCTGAAGCAGATGGGCATGATGCCGAAGCAAATCGAGGATCCGGTTGTAGTGAACTACGTCAAGGACGTGGCGCAGAAGGTGGCCCGGAACTCCGACCTGAGCGTGCCGTTGCAGGTGACGGTGCTCAATTCCAAGGAGATCAATGCCTTCGCCCTGCCGGGTGGATTCATCTTTATCGAGCGGGGTCTGCTTGAGGCTGTGGACGACGACGCACAACTGGCCGGGGTCATCTCGCACGAAGTCGCGCATGTGGTGGCGCGTCACGGCCGGAAGCTGATGACCAAGGCGATGATCGCGTCCATTCTTTACCAGGCCGCGCAGGTGGCTGCGATGGTGTTCACCGGCGGAGTGGCCAGCATCGGCGCCTATTACGCGTTCCAGTATGGTTTCTGGGGACTGGGACTCACCTTGAATCTGACTCTCCTCGGCGTCAGCCGGGATTACGAACGCCAGGCGGACCAACTGGGAATTCAATACGCCTGGAAAGCGGGGTACGACACCAGCGGCTTCATCCGCTTCTTCGACAAGATGGCCACCAAAGCAGGCTACGTGAACGGCGCAAGCTGGTTCCGTTCTCATCCGCCGTTCTACGAAAGAATGGTCGACAGCCAACGCGAGATCACTTACCTTGGTGCTCCGGAACATGCTCTTCTGAGCACTACCGAGTTCAAGACCATGAAGGCCGCGCTGGTAAAGGTTAGCGCTACGGCGGATCTGGACTCGAAGAAAGCCCCGACGCTGCTTGCTCCGGCAGAGAAATGCCCGCCGCCTTCGAAGCTCCTCTACGAGGCCGACCAGCCTATCGAGACGATCTGCTCGGCGCCGAAGACGACGCCCGCTGAACCGAAGAAGTAGCCGCGACGCCCTTGAGTTACTTGCCGTACCAGGCGAGGTATCGCTCGAGCCGGTCCTTCACGTAGCTTGGCCGCGTGATGCCGTGGAACGCGCCGGGGTAGATGATGAGCTCGGCCGGCACGCCAAGGGATCGCAGCGCTTCGTACATCTGCTCTCCGCCGGCGAGCGGCACATTCATGTCCATGTCGCCGCACAGAAACAGCGCCGGCATATGAACGCGGTCGGCGTGGAAGAACGGGTAGGACAGTTTCACCCACAGATCCTGCGAGCGCCTCGTTGGGCCCAACTCGCGGTCGTACTGGAAAACATCGTTGTCGAGCCCACACGAGTTCCACGGGCCCCAGTTGGCAGAGGTCGCCTTCGAATGCACCGTGCCCCGGCACGAGCTTCCTCGGTACCTCGCGTTCCGCACCGCGTAAGTGTTGGCGGCGAGTAGCAACTGCTCGAGGTGAAATTCATGGGACTCCTCGCCTTCCGGTCGGCCTATGGAGGGGAAGCTCGCCTCGTCGGTTCGACACAGCGTCACTTCGCGAAGCCACGGCGCGTTCGGACCGGCCAGTTTGCGCCGTTGGCCGTTCTCGAGCGCGAGCACCGCCGACGGCGTGTCGCCCTGCGTCGCCAGTACCGCGTAACGGCCGGCCGCTTCGTTCTGTGCCATTGCTTCGCATTCGCCAGGAAAATATTCGTGCTTCCCGTCCGGTCCCAATCCTTGTCTTCCTTGCCGGCGAAGGCGTTTTTCGTGCCGTCCGGCGAAACACGCGGATCGGAAACCACGGACAGCCGCGCCAGGTCATCCAGGCTGAGCACCCCGGGCGCAACCTGGATCCCCAGCCTGGCGGCCAGATGAGCGATCAATCTCGTTGGGTGCATGGGTCTCAGCATAGCCGAGCACGGGCGCCGTACTTGGTTTCTTGTCTTACACATCGAGCCTGCCTGATTTTTCTCGCTAGCACCTCGGAGAGGTGGCAACTAGGTTGCTTATCGTTTCAGACGGCCTTCGCCTAACTTTCGAAGATCTTCGAATCATTGCGAATTTTTGTTGACAAACGATTCAAAGCGCCTTAACATTCTTATGCTGCAGTGTCCACGTAGCTGACAACTTAAGGCAGGTGTACGACCCCCGCATGAATTTCCAAATCGGCGAAAAGATCGTCTACCCAAATCACGGCATCGGTACCGTAGAAAACATCAGCACCCGGTCGTTCGGCACGCAACTCGAACGCTTTTATCTCCTCCGTCTTACCTCCAGCAGCATGACCGTCATGGTGCCCTTCTCTCACGTCACGAACGTGGGTCTTCGCAGA
>DAIDIH010000351.1 GCA_027459465.1 Bryobacterales bacterium
TGGCGCGGCGGCGCTTTGTTGCGCGAGAAGCGCAGGGGCAGCGGGCACGGCGGCTGCGACTTGAAGAAACTTGCGGCGTTGGAGGGGCACGGGAACCTCGAGTAAGAAATATCGCGGAAAAACAGCTATCTTATCACCGGCAGACGGACGCGGTGGAGATTTCGAGGGAGAGATACCGTGTCTTACGGTGAAAGGGGCGGGAATTTGACCACTTGCGCGGGCCGGGGCATTGGCGCAGAATCAAAGCTGGAATTCTCTGGAAAGCAGATTCAAAATGGCGAAGATTGACAGCCCCCTTCCAGCAGTTAGCGCGGCGGGAGCCCAGAGCCGGCCCGGAGAGGATGAAATCCGGCGCCAATTGCAACGGGTGCTGGCCAGCCCGTCGTTTCACGGAAGTAAGCGCTGCCAGAAATTTCTGGAGTACGTTTGCGAAAAGTCCCTGGCCGGAGAGCCTCAGGCGCTGAAGGAGCGGGTGATTGCGACAGAAGTGTACGACCGGGCGCCGGAATCGGACTTAGGGGAGGACACAATTGTGCGGGTCGGGGCGCGCGAGGTGCGGAAGCGGCTGGCGCAATACTACGTGTCGACCGAGGGCGATGCGTCGGAGGTGCGAATTGAGTTACCGCCTGGTTCATACGCGCCGGAATTCCGCCTAGCGCGGCCGGAGAGGCCGGATGGGGCGGAGGAGCACACGCCCACAGAGAGACGGGGACGGTGGTCTTGGCGCCTGGCGTGGATCGCGGGGGCCGTGGTGGTACTCGCGGCGGTCGCGACGGGTACGTGGACAGGCAGGAGAAACCCGAACCAGCGGGCGTTTGACGAATTCTGGCGGCCCGTGATGGAGACGCCGGGGCCGCTTCTTGTCGCGGTGGCGCATCCACTCGTTTATCATCCTTCATTACGGGCGATGAAGTTGAACGAGCAGCGGCATCCCGACTGGCCGGTATCGGAGCAGAAACCGGTCGAGGTTAATCCGAAGGAGTTGGACGGGTCCGATATGGTGCCGGTCTTCAATCAATATGTCGGATTCGGCGACCTGGTGGCAGCGACAGACGTAACGCGTTTGATGGTGCAGCGGAAGAAGGACGTGCGGGTTCGCATGGCGAGCGAGATCGAGTTTACCGATCTGAAGCAGACGCCGGCTCTGCTGATTGGCGCGATTACAAACCGGTGGACAATGGAGATGGAAAAGTCGTGGCGGTTCCAGTTTGCCCGTTCTACGGATTTCGTGAACATGATTGTGGACACGTATTCGGCGGAGCACCGGGAGTGGACGATTCCGTCGCTGCAGGATGGCTCTTCGCCGGAGGATTACATGTTACTGAGCCGCGTGCAGAGTCCGTATACGGGAGCGCCACTTCTGGTGGCGGCGGGATTGAAGCAGTTCGGGACGGAGGCGGTGGGCGCGTTGCTCTCTGATTCGGACCGACTTGCGGTAATTTTACGCAGGCTCCCGGAGGGATGGGAGACCAAAAATCTGCAGGTCGTATTGCACTCGCGGGTCATTGGAAACAGCGCCACCCAACCGGAAATGATGGCCTGGCACGTGTGGGCGCCATTGGACCCTCTTTCATCCAAAAAGTAATCCGGATACCGAACGTTTCACCGTGTATTACGGTGTGCTCCGTTGTCATCGGACTGAAACCGGCACTGAATGGTAGAGCGTTCGCGCCGGTGGGCTGAAACGATCCTAAGACACGAAGCCGATCTGTCGGCGCGCAGGAGAACATCATGTCTGCTCGAAACGCCGCCACGGTCGCGGCAGCTCTGTTCTGTTTGCTACCATTCACTTCCGCTCAGACGCCGACGGGAACGCTGCAAGGCACCGTGCTCGATCAAAGTGGTGCCGCGGTCAGTGGGGCGGCGATTACCATCGTGAACACCGCCACGAACGAGAAACGCCAACTGATTACCGATACGGCGGGGCGCTACGTGCTTCCGTTCGTGCTGCCGGGCGTCTACACGGTGACGGCGGAGGCGAAGGGTTTCACGACACAGGCGGTCCAGAACGTGCGGATTAACGTGAGCCAGAACCGGTCGATCGATTTTAATCTGACGGTTGGGGCGGTGAGCCAGTCGGTAAGCGTAGAGGCGGCGACGACGCCGCTCGAGACTAACACCTCGACGCTAGGCCAGGTCGTGGGGCGGCACATGGTCTTGGACCTGCCGCTCAATGGGCGGAATCCGTTTGCACTGGCCGAACTCGTGCCTTCGGTGAGCACCGTAGGCAACGCGTCGACGCCGCATATCGGGGGGTCGCGAAACGCGGTCAACGAAGAGCAACTCGACGGAATCAGCAATATCCTGCCGGAGAACAACGTGGGCAACACTACGGCGGCATACACGCCGATTGTGGATTCGGTGGAGGAGTTCAGCGTGCAGACGAACTCTCTGGCGGCCGAGTACGGGCGATTTGGCGGCGGAGTAATCAACGTGGTGACGAAATCCGGAACCAATGAGTTTCACGGCGGGCTGTTCGAGTTTGCGCGGAATGCAGCCTTGAATGCGAATGACTTCTTCGCCAACCGGGCCGGGCACGGGATACCGAACTCCTACGTAAATCAGTACGGCGGGACGCTTGGCGGGCCGGTGGACATTCCGGGCGCCTACGACGGGCACAATCGCACTTTCTTTTTCTTCGGGTTCCAGGGCACGAACTCGGTGGCGGCTGCGATTGCGACGGACACGGTTCCACTCGACGCGTTCCGAACCGGGAATTTCTCGGGGCTTGGGTCCACGGTCTACGATCCGCTGACGGTTCAGTTGAATCCGGCGACCGGCCAGTATGTGCGGCAGCCGTTTCCGGGGAACGTCATCCCAAGTGACAGGTTCGACCCGGTGGCTTTGAAGGCGATGAGTTACTTTCCGCAGCCAAATGCGGGCGCCGCGGGCGCACTGACAAACAACTTTGTTTCCGTCGGAAACCAGACAAGCAACGACTATAAGTGGGACGGCCGAATCGACCACAACTTCACCAACAACTGGCATATGTTCCTCCGGATGTCGCATGACTGGAATAATTTCACGCCTTTCGAAGATTACGGCACCGCCGCCTCGCAAGGTGGCAATGGGCCGTCAAACGGAGGGGCATGGAGCGCGTCGATGGATCACACCATCACGTTCAGCCCTACCCTGGTGATGGATCTGCGGTACGGATTCAGCCGGTCGTATGTGACGAGGACGGCTTTTGACCAGGGGTTCAATCCGACGACCGGACTAGGGCTGCCGTCTTCTCTGACCGACTTGGCGCAGCAGCGAGCGCTAGTCTTTCCCCGTTTCGCTTTTTCGACGGGGGCGGGTTTAGGTAATTCGGGATATGTGCCGTTGATCGAGAATCCGTCGTCGCACGACGTGATCGCGAATCTGACGAAGGTATTTAACCGGCACACGTTGAAGTTCGGGGGCGAGTACCGGAAGTTTTTCATAAACTTCAGCCAGTACGGGTTTCCGGCGGGTGATTTCAACTTTGATCAGACATGGACACAGCAAGTGTTGAACGCCGCGAACGGGACGGGGTCAGCCTACGCTTCGTTCCTGCTGGGGCTGGCGAGTTCGGGGCAGATCACGGAGGAGCCGACGGCAGCGGACGCCAGCGACTACATGGGCTGGTACATTCAGGACGAATGGAAGGTATCGAACACGCTGACCGTGAACCTCGGATTACGGTGGGAGACGGAGTTTCCCCGGACGGAGAGGTACAATCGCTTGTCGTATTGGAATCCGTCATTGCCTTCGCCGCTGCAAGGGCAGGTGCCAGGGAACGCGTGTCTCTATTGCGACCAACTGATGGGGCAAATGCTGTTTGCGGGGAGCACAGGCGCTTACGGGCGGGCGCAAGGGCCGACGCAGTGGCTGGACTTCGGGCCGCGGGCCGGCATTGCGTGGAATCCGGTGAAGAACACGGTGATCCGCACCGGGTTCGGGATTGTGTACGATCCTTCGGCGATGGAAGCCTCGGGCACCACGGGTGCGCAGGGGATGCAAGGGTTTACGGCCAGTACACAGATGCTGCCAACGGCCAACAATCAACAAACAGTCCTGGCGTATCTGCAGAACCCGTTCCCAACCGGGTATTTCCTCCCGCCGGGTACTTCGGCGGGGGCGGCGACGAATATCGGTCAGGGCATCGGTGAGTCGTTTTTCGACTCCTATCGCAACCCATACTCGATTCAATGGAATTTCAACGTCCAGCAGGCGTTGCCAGGGAGCATGACGCTGGAGGTGGGTTATTTGGGGAACCGTGGGCTGTTTCTGGTGAACGGCGACCCAGGGGTACCGTATTCGCAGTTGAACCCGAGTTACATGGCGCTAGGGAATCAGTTATATCAACAGGTACCGAATCCGTTTTACGGGCTGATTAACACGCCGGGCTCGCCGCTTGACCAGAAGACGGTGTCATACAACTATCTGCTGCGGCCGTATCCGCAGTATAACGGCGTAATGAGCTTCCGCAAGCCCGGAGCGGACTCGTACTATAACGGACTTACGATCCGGCTGAATAAGCAGTTTTCCAACGGGCTGACTTTCCTGACTTCGTTCACGGGAGCGAAGATGATGGATAACTCGGCAGCGGCGGTGACTTACCTGGGGCCGACAAGCGGGACTTATATCAACCAGTACAACGGACGGCTGGAATGGGCGGTCTCGCCGCAGGACGTGAGCCGCAGCCTGGTAACGAGCTTCGTCTACGATCTGCCGTTTGGGCGGGGGAAGAAGTACCTGAGCAGCGCGGGGCGGGCCGTGAACGCGCTCGTAAACGGATGGCAGGTGAACGGGATTCTGACTTTCCAGGACGGGACGCCGATCGTGCTGAGCGGGGCGATCAACGAAACGGGGATTTTCGCGCTGAACCAGACGCCGGACAACACCGGGCATAGCGCGAAGCTGAGCAATCCTACGATCGCGAATTGGTTCAACACGAGCGTGTTCTACCAGCCTCCGCCGTTTACGTTTGGCAATACGAGCCGGACCTTGCCGGACGTGCGGAATCCGGGTATTGAAGACGCAGACTTGTCGCTTTTTAAGAACAACTATTTCGGCAAGGATGGCCGGTACAACGTGCAATTCCGGATTGAGGAGTTCAACTCCCTGAATCACCCGCAGTGGGGTGCGCCGAACACCAATATCCAGAGTGGAAGCGCGTTCGGTACGATCACCTCGCTGGGCGTGCCGGCGCGGCAGATTCAGTTGGCGGCAAAGTTCTATTTCTGACATTGAGGGGAAGTGCGCGTGAGACCGATAGCGGTATTGGTGCTGGCGGCTGCAGTGGCGCCTATTTTGTCGGGGCGGACGATAGTCTTCTGGCAGGACGGGTTCCCACAAGCGGAAAGCACTGCGGTGACGCGAGAAACGATCGAAGCGGCACTTGCGCCAGACAAGACGGTCTTCTCCGGCGCGGCGGCCTTGGCTCGGAGCGAAACACTGGAAGGCGCGGATCTGCTGGTGATGCCTTATGGCTCGGCGTTTCCGGTGGAGGCGTGGGAAGCCGTGTCGGCCTACCTGCGCCGAGGCGGGAACCTGCTTGTAGTGGGAGGGCGGCCGCTTCGCGTGCCCGTGACGGCGGAAGGCCAGACGTTCCGGGCGGGTGGGGCAGTGGACGAATACGAGCGGGCGGTGGGCATTGTGCACTCCTACGTTGCCCCGGCGGCCGACGGGACGTTTTCCTGGCGCGATGGATTTCAGTTCTGGCCCACGCCGGCGGTCCGTGCGCGCCGCGTGTTTGTGCTGGAAGGGAGGCTGAATGGGCTGGGGTATCTCGAGGACGGGCAGGGCGAGAAGCGCGGTGCGCCCGTGGTGACGATGGACCGCTGGGGTGGGCGATGGGTGCTACTCGATTTCGAACCGGACGCGCATTACTGGGATTCGAAGGACGGAACGGAGTTAATCCGGAGGGCAGCGGTTTATGCACGTCAGGGCTCGGCGGTGCTTTCGGTGGAGTTGGAATTTTCGACGCTGCGGCCAGCAGAGAGACCGACCGTGAATGTCCATTACCGGAATCTGGCGAAGTATCGCGAGGGGACTCGGCAGACCGGCCAGATTCGGGTTGAACTGGTACACGGATCCAGGACAATCGCGGCGCGGACGATAGAGTGCAGCGGGCGGACGGTGGATGCGGGCGTGTTTTTCGACGAGGCGCTCGCGCCCGGTTTTTACCGGGTGCGGGCTTTATATTCCGGCCGGGGAAGGCCTGAGGAGTTTTACGAGAACGGATTTTGGGTGGCGGAGGAAGCTACCGTACAGCGCGGCCCAAGACTCGGAGTAAGTGGGGATTTCCTGACGCGCGACGGCAAGCCTTTTTTCCCCTTTGGGACGAATTACTTCAGTACCGAAGCGAATGGATGGGATTTCTCGGGGCCGCGAAATGCGGCCGTGTGGGAGGACGACTTCACGCGGATGGAGCAGCACCGAGTGAGTTTCGTGCGGACGGGTGTGTGGGGCGGGCATGCGCGGTTTCTGGAGGGCGTCGACGGCGGGGTGAGCGAGCGATTCTTGCGGAACCTGGAAGCGTACCTGCTTTGCGCGCGGGAGCACCATATTGCCGTCAACTTCACATTCTTCGCGTTTACGCCGAGCCTCGACAGGCGATTCTTCGGCCAGGCTGCGGGCGTGAATCCGGGGCAGAACCCGTACCTGAGCCCGGACGCGGTGGCGGCGGAGCGCGATTACGTCCTGTCGGTAGTGGAGCGGTTCAAGGATGTCCCGTATTTGAGCTGGGACTTGATCAACGAGCCGAGTTTCTCGAATCCGGCGCGGCTTTGGAAGGGGAATACGCCGAACGGGGATGCGGACGAGAGGGCGGCGTGGAGCAAGTGGCTGGAGAAGGAGTATGGTTCGGTCGACGCGTTGGCGGCGGCGTGGTTCGTGCCAGCATCGACGCTGCAGTCGTTTGTCGGGGCGCCCCTGCCGACGGAAGCGGACCTCTCGCCGGACACCGAGCATGGCCGGCCAAGCCAGGCGCGGGCGCTGGACTACAACCTGTTCGCTCAAGATGCGTTCAGTGGATGGGTAAAAGAGATGATCGCCACGATTCGCTCGACCGGAAGCCGGCAGTTGATCGACGTCGGGCAGGATGAGGGCGGCGTTCAGAGTCGCGTTTTGAATCAGTTTTATGCGGGCGCGGGATTGAGTTTCACGACGAATCACACGTACCGGCAAAACGATGCCCTGCTGTGGGATTCGCTCGCGGCGAAGGCGCCGGGTGTGGCGAACATCACAGGTGAAACGGGGTATCAGCCGGTGATCCTGCCCAACGGGCGGTGGCAATTTGACGAGTTGAGCGGGCTGCGGCTGATTGAGCGCAAGTGGGCGATGGGATTCGCGGCGGGATCGAGCGGGGCGATGTCGTGGGACTGGGACCGGGAGATCTACTTCGGCCTAGAGAGAAGCGATGGGTCGGAAAAGTTGTGGGAGGACCAGACACGGGCGATGGGAGAGTTCGTGAGGCGGGCGGAGGTGTACGCAACGGGGTTGGCGGTACCGGAGATCGCGATTGTGCTGCCGCAGTCACTGCAATTGTCGACGCTAGGGCGGCTATCGCTAGAGGCGCAACAGAACTGTGTGCGCGGCTTGTACGGTTACGCGCGGGGCAGCGCGTACGCGGTAGGGGAATATCAGGTGGAACAACTCGGTAAGCCAAAGCTCATTCTGCTTCCTTCGCCCTGGGTGTTGAGCGAAAAGGCATGGACGGCGATCCTCGGCCGGGTGCGGGCCGGGGCGACATTGCTGGTGACAGGGCGGATCGATCTGGGCCCGCACTTTGAACGCGTCGAGCGGGTGACCGAGTTGGGGTTGGAAGGCTATCGCGCCGGCAGGTTGTTGCTTCGTTTTGACGAGATCAAGTGGCCGGGAGGGACTGCGCGATTGATTTACTCGGGCGCGAAGACGGACTATCTGGACCGAGCCTACCTGGAGAACGGAATGACGTTTGTGGAGAGGAAGGTAGGCCGGGGGCGGGTTCTCTTCGTCCCTCTGCCGGTGGAGTTGAGCGACGATCCGCGCGCAGCGGGCGAGTTATATGGCTATGCGATGCGGGTGGCGGAAGTGAAGCCGGATTACTCGACGACGATGCGCGATCCCAATGTTCTGATCTGCCCGACCCGGTTTCCGCACGCGACGTTGTATGTGATCGAATCCGGCTCAGAACGAAGCGAGGTTTCGTTCCGCGATGACGCGAGCGGCGCGGGAGTTTCGGCGCGAGTCGAACCGGGCGGTGTGGCGATGCTGTTGATTGGTGAACATGGTGATGTGCTGGCGGCCTATCCGAAAACGCGGTGAGTCAGGGTTCGACTATTTGCGGGGGTTCGATGGGATTGAGGACGGGGTCGAGGAGTTCGCGGGCTTCGGCTTCGCGGTCGCGGGGGCCCTGGAGGCGGACCCATTTTTTCAGAAGGGATCGACGTCGGTGACCAGCGTTGCGATCTGGCCAAGGACGAAATAGGGGATTTCGGCGTCTTCGAGTAAGCCGGCGGCGAGGGCGAGTTGGATGCGGTTGTTGGTTTCGAGAATGACGACTAAGTCGAGGTTGGGATCGAAGTGCAGGGAGGGTTCCGGCGGGGGCATTCCGGGGAGAAGGGAGACGCGGCAGTCGGCGCATTCGGTGAAGCCTTCGCGGTATTCGACCCGGCACGTCGGGCAGTACACGGTGGAACTAACTCTTGCCTTAGGGAAGCGCAGCGGGTTAGGCGGACGGTTATAAGTTATACCGCCCCAAGGTCAGACGAGCGGATCGATGGGCAGCCAGTAGAGGCCGATGCCGCGCGGGCGGCGGCCTCCGGGAGGCGCGGTATCGGCCCGTTCGCGGGACGATTCGGTGGCGGTGCGGATGTCGGCCTTGGCTTCGCGGAGGAAACTGGCCAGGGGTTCGGAGGGGGGATCGTAAGTCCAGGGCGCGCGGAGCGGAGCGAGGATCTGATCGGCTTCGGCGGC
>DAIDIH010000352.1 GCA_027459465.1 Bryobacterales bacterium
GGCACTGTCGATCACTTCGGTCTACACGGCCGCGTGGACATTCAGGTAGGGACACTGTCGAAAGCCGTGGGCGTGCTCGGTGGCTATGTCTGCGGCTCCCGGGACCTCATCGAATTCCTTCATCTGCGCGCGCGCCCATTCCTGTTCTCGACCTCGCATCCACCCGCGGTGACGGCGGCGTGCCTGGCGGCGTTCGACCTGATGGAGAAAGAACCGGAGCGCGTGGAGCGTTTGTGGAAAAACACGGCCCGCTTCCGTGCTGCCCTGCGAGGCGCCGGTCTTGATACCGGAGCCAGCGAGACGCCGATCGTCCCAGTGATGGTGGGCGAGGCGCGCAAGGCGCACGCCTACTCCCAGATGCTGTTTGAGAGCGGCGTGTTCGCTACCGGAATCGGCTATCCGACCGTGCCGGAAGGCAAGGCCAGGGTCCGCACCATCGTAACTGCCGCGCACACCGATGAACAGTTGGACCGGGCGGCCGAAATTCTGGCCTCCTGTGCCAAAGCGATCGGTATTTCGTAGCGGACATCGGCTCCAAGGTTTGAAACCAAATGCCAGGCGATTGCATCTAAACGAAAGGGTCGAGGTTCCACTCGGAAAGGCGGCTTTTGTGAATCATTTCCATCGGGCCGCGCTCATTTTGATCCAATTCTTCGAAGTACTGATGGACCGGACCGAGGAGATCGTGTCATGAAATCATCCGCAAAGATTCAGGTCGTTGAGCCGGAAGCCACGCCGGTCGATACCGCAGCGTCACAGCCAGCCGGCTTGACCGGGTACAAGGTGTTCAATCGGATCGTCGATTGGATCACGACGGATCGTATGCAATTGCTCAATATCACTGAGCGGATCAACGAGATCGTCAAGAGGAGCGGCGTAAAAGAGGGCTTGGTCCACCTGCAAACACTGCATACGACCTCGGCGCTTGTTCTTGGCGAGTGGCAGGATGCTCTTCTGCACGACACGAAGACGTTCTTTGAAACGGTCGTCGACGGCAACCGGTACTACCGGCACAACGACCCCGAGTTTTCCGATTGTGAGCGTAGCAACGCGGACTCTCACATGCGCGGCATGCTGATGGGTCAGACACTCAGCCTCCAGGTGCGTAACGCCGCGGTGCTGCTCGGCACGTGGCAGAGCATTTTGTTCGCCGAGTTCGACGGGCCGCGCAGCCGTTCCGTCGCAGTGCAGGTAAGCGGAATTTAGCTCACCAGGACTCGCCGCCGTGACCCGCCATTTCCGCATTGATGAAGCCGAAGCACTTCTTCCGATGCTGCGTGAGGTTTTGCAGCGAGCGGCGGTGATCAGGGCCGAAGCGGAGAAGGCCGAGCAGCAATTCAATTCGTTTCGCGAAAGCATCGTTAGGGCAGGCGGCATCCTCGTAGACCATGCGCGCGTGCTCGCTCTGCGCTCCCGGCTCTCCGATGCGCAGGGCCGCTTGGGCCGCCTGGTCGAGGAGGTGCAGTCCACAGGTTGCCTCATAAAGGATCTCAGCCAAGGCCTGATTGATTTCCCGGCTCTGCGAAACGGGGAAGAAGTGCTGCTGTGCTGGAAGCTTGGCGAACCCGGAATCGCGTTCTGGCACCGCATTGAAGACGGCTTTCGCGGCCGCCGCCCGATTGGAAATGACTTCGGATCGCCACAGACTTGAGCGTCGTCCGCCTCTCGGTCGGCCCAAACCGCGCGCGACACCGTTTGCTGCCTTTCTTTCGGGCGGTTGAGTTTCCTTCGCCAGAATGCTTACCCTGAATGTTTGAACTCTCCCGAAGTATCTCCACCATGCAACCCGCAGTAACCACCCCTGAGGCGGCGCGCCGGGCGGGCGCGGGTGTTTACGGCATCGTTCTCGCATTCCTGGCCTCAAAAGCGATCGGCAATCTAGGCATCGCCGTGGGTACGAAGCGGTTTCCGCAGACCTTGGGCCTTGATCCGATGGCGTATCTGCGCGCGATGGCGGACCCTGCGCTCGCAGGCGGAATCATCCTGCTCATCCTGGCCCTGCTCGTGCGCATGGCGCTGCTGAGCCGCGCGGATCTCAGCTTCGTCCTGCCGGTCACGGCGATCGGCTACGTCTTCGCCACACTGCTTGGGAAGTTCGTCCTTGGCGAGTACGTCTCGGCGGCGCGCTGGGCCGGGACGTTCATGATTGTTGCGGGAGCCGCGCTGGTCGGCTCGGACGACCACAAGACACCGGGAGAATTCGTGCCGTGAGGTGGGTCTTACTCAGCGCTGTTGTGGCCGCAACTGTAGCCAGCGACTTGCTGCAAAGCTACGAAATGAAACGCGCCGGTGAGCAGACCATTGGCGCAACCGGCATGATGCGCCTGCTCCGCGAGATCGCCCGCCGGCGCTTTCTTATCCTCTCGATCGCGTGCATGGCTGTGTCGTTTTTCGCCTTCATGGCGATGGTCCAGGCTGAGCCGCTCAGCTTCGCCGTGCCCGCCTCGGCGGCCAGCTTCGTGCTGGAGACCGTGCTCGCGCGCTTCATCCTGAAGGAACATATCAGCCGCCGCCGCGCGGCCGGAGCCCTGCTCGTGCTCGGCGGCGTGGTGCTCGTCGCGCGTTAGACGCTTTCTACTCCGGCTCGGCCGGAACCAGTTTGCCGTCGCGCAGGCAATAGGCGCCTTGGCGCCAGCGCAGGTTGTTGCGGAAGAAACTCGAAGCCCAGATAGCGAAGCCCAGCGCGTCCCACGCCGCCAGCATCGCGTAGTCGTTCGCGCGCAGCGGTTGCTTCAAACCCCACTTCCCGATCAACCAAAGAATCGACACGCGTGCTGCTAAGTACGCTCCGCCGTAAATTTCCAGCGTCTTCCACGAGGGGCTGGCCAGCAGAGCCACGAACAGCCAGAAAATGCCGTGCGTGAACAGCAGCCCGAAGTGGCCCCACGGCCGCATGTGGCGCATCACCACCATCCACCGCAGCCGCTTCGGGAACAGGTCGCCGATCGCCGGATAATCCTCGCGTGTGTGGACCGTGTAGCGCGACAGCGCTACTTCGTAGCCCTGCTCGCCGATCAGCCGTCCGATGAGCAGATCGTCCGCCGGGCGATTCTGCAGCGCCTCGAAGCCACCGAAACTGGCCACCGCGGATTTCGTCGTCGCGATCGTCGTTCCGAACGCGAATTTCACCCCGTCCAGCAGCCACGCCACCAGGATGCCGGCGTAGAAATCGGCGAGCATGCCGAGCGTATGCAGCCGCTCGGCCAGGCTGCCCGTGCCTTCCGGCGCATAGAAGCACGTCACCGCGCCACAGCCAGGCTCCGCCAGCGGCGCAACCACGCTGCGCAAGTAATCCGGCTTCACCCGGACATCGCTATCGCAAAGCACCAGGTGCTCGTAGCGCGCCGCCTCGTTCAGGCGCACCAGTTTCGCCACCTTGTCGTTGGCGGCGCCTTCGCTCGAGGCGTACACAAGCTGGATCTGATGCTCCGGAAAATCGCGCATCACGCGCTCGACGACGGGCAACGCCGGGTCGGCGTCCGAGCCGAGGCAAAAAACAATTTCGTAGTTCCGTGGCGAGCCGTAGTCCTGGCGGCAGAAGCTGGCAAAGTTCTCGTAGGCTTCCGGGTCGAGGCCGCGCACCGGCTTCAGAATGCTCACCGGCGGTTGAAATCCAGCCGGCCGCGATCGCCGCGACGTGAGGAAGAAGCGCAGCCCGCTGAATATCACCAGCAGGTAGTAGATGAGCGGCAGAGCCGCTACCGCGAGAATTGCATCTCGGAGATAAATCATCAGGAAATCTGCGCTTATTCTTGATGGTAGCCGTTCCCGCGGTCAATTCGGTAAGCTGGCGTATGGTATTTTTGAAGTTGATCCCCACCCGAACCCTTGGCTCCAGTTGTCCGTGAGGTAACCCGATTTGTGTGGAATTGCGGGTTTTACGCATCGCGGCTGGGCGCCTGAGCCCGGACGAATCCAGCAGGCCGTTCACTCGATCCGTCATCGCGGTCCCGATCAGCAGGGCGTCTTCGAGTCGCCCGCCATCTCTCTTGGCGCGGCGCGGCTGAAAATCCTCGACCTCTCCGCCGGCGATCAGCCGATCATGTCCGATTCCGGCGACGCGGTCATCGTCTTCAACGGCGAGATCTACAACCACCTGGAACTGCGCGCCGAACTCGAAACTCTCGGCTACCGTTTCCACTCCCACTCCGACACCGAAACCGTTCTCGCCGCCTTTCTTCAGTGGGACACCGATTGCCTTGCCCGACTCCGCGGCATGTTCGGCGTCGCCCTCTGGGTCGAATCCCAACGCCGCCTGGTCATCGCCCGGGACCGCATGGGCATCAAGCCGCTCTATTACTCCTTCGTCGGCGACGACATCTTCTTCGGCTCCGAGCTAAAGACGCTCTTCGCCCACCCGCAGATCGAGCGCCGTCTCTCGCCCGAAGGACTCGATTGCTACCTCGCGATGAACTTTGTCCCGTGCCCGTATACGCTCGTCGACGGCATTCGCAAACTCGAGCCCGGCTCGTGGCTCGAATGGCGCGACGGCCGGATCCGCAACGGCGCCTACTGGACGCTTCCCACCGCCGCACCCCGGAAAATCGGCCTCGAACAAGCCAAAGAAGAACTCGACGCCCTGCTGCGGCGCAGCGTCCGCGAGCACCTGCTGTCCGATGTCCCTCTTGGCCTCTGGCTCAGCGGAGGCATCGACTCTTCGGCTCTGCTCCACTATGCTTCGAGCGAAGTCAGCGGCTCGCTGAAGACCTTCTCGATCTCCTTCGCCGGCCGCACCTTCGATGAAAGCCGCTACATCCACGAAGTCACTTCGCACTACGGCGCCGCCCACGAGGTGATGGACCTCTCGCCCGAGGAAGACCTCGCCTCGACCATCGAAAAATTCGCCGACTACTCCGACGAACCGTCCGCCGACGCCGGTGCGCTGCCCGTCTGGTACCTCTCGCAACTCACCAAGCGCAGCGTCACCGTGGCGTTGAGCGGCGAAGGCGCCGACGAACTCTTCGCCGGCTATCTCACCTACCGCGCAAACGAACTGGCCCGCCGCGCCCGCCGGGCCCCCGCCTGGACCCGCCGCGCCGCGCTCGCCGCGCTGAAATGGTGGCCGGTTTCCGACGACAAGATCAGCTTCGAGTACAAGCTCAAGCGCTTCCTGGAAGGCAGCTTGCTCCGCCCCGAACGCGCTCACGTCTACTGGAACGGTACCTTCGGGGACGCCGAAAAACAGGCGATCGTGAAGCAACCGCTCCCATCCGCGCTCGACTCAATCCTCGCACCGCTCGGCAAAGCCGGCGACCGCCTCAGCGCTTACCTCGAGTTCGACCAGCGCTACTATCTCGCCGACGACATCCTCGTAAAGTCGGACCGCATGAGCATGGCCCACGCCGTCGAAGTCCGCCCCGCGTATCTCGATCACCGCATCGTCGAGTTCGCCGCCGGCCTTCCGGACAAGCTAAAAATGCGCGGCTCGTACCAAAAAGTAGTGTTGAAAGAACTGATGCGCGGCAAACTCCCTGCCTCCATCCTCACACGCAAGAAAACAGGATTCGACATCCCCGCGCACGACTGGCTTCGCGGCCCCTTGCGCCCTCTGCTCACCGACACGATCTCGACCGCTCTGCGCGAGCACGGCCGCTGGTTCGATGAAGCAGCGGTCAACGCCGTCCTCCGCCTCCACCTCGAGCGCAAGGCGAACCTCGGTTATCATCTCTGGGGGCTTCTGATTCTCTTTCTATGGATGAGCAAATGGCGAATTCAAACGGCGGCGCAAATGACGCCGGCCGCTCCCGTCTCTTCGTCTATCTAAGCGTCATTCTCGTCGCCGCGGCGATTTATCTCGGCTGCATCGTTTCGCCACCGTCCCTGATGGACGACGTCGACGCCGTGCAGGCGCAGATCGCCCACAACATGCTCGCCTCGGGGGATTGGGTCACCGCGCGTCTGGACGGCGTGGCCTACCTCGAAAAGCCCCCGCTCATCTACTGGCTCATCGCGGAGTTCTACCGCGTCTTCGGCGTGCACGACTGGGCCGCGCGTTTGCCCGTCGCCCTCTCCTCGGTCGCCCTGGCCTGGCTCACCACCGCCTTCGGCATCTGGGCTTTCGGAAAACGCGCCGGTTGGTACGCCGGACTCGCCATCGCCTCATGCATCGGCCTGTTCCTGTTCACGCGCATCCTCATCCCCGACGTGATGATCACTTTCACCATCGCGCTCTCGATGTGGGCGTTCCTGCGATGCCTCGAAGAAGACGAACCCCACCCGCGCTCCTGGGCCGTGGTGATGGCCGCGTGCATGGGCCTCGGCCTGCTGCTGAAGAGCCTCATCGGCGTCGTCTTCCCCGCCGCCGCCGCGGTCATCTATCTGCTTGTGACGCGCCAGTTTTTCGAGCGCCGCACCTGGAAGCGTCTCCACCTCGTAAGCGGCGTGCTCATCATGCTCGCCATCGCGCTGCCGTGGCACGTGCTCGCCACGCTCCAGAACCCGCCCTACTTCAACTTCACCTTCCGCAGCGTGCCCGGCGAATACCACGGCTTCTTCTGGTTCTTCTTCATGAATGAGCAGGTGCTGCGGTTCCTGAACCTTCGGTACCCGCGCGACTACAACACCGTGCCGCGCCTCTATTTCTGGCTGTTCCACTTCTTGTGGTTGTTCCCCTTCAGCGTCTACCTGCCCTCGGCCTTCCGGCAATCCTTCCGCCCCAAGGACCGCGCCGGCCGCACCCGCCTTCTCGCGCTCTGCTGGACCGGTTTCCTGCTCGTCTTCTTCACTTTTTCCACCACGCAGGAATACTACTCGATGCCCTGCTACCCGGCGCTCGCTCTGTTGATCGGCTCCGCGATCGCGGCCAACGGCGCGTGGATCCGCCGCGGCACGCGCGTACTCTCGGTTGTCGCGGCCTTGGCCGGCATCGCCGCGGCAGGCCTCTGCATCACCGTCTGGAACATGCCGGCGTCCGGCGACATCTCCTCCGCGCTGAGCCGCAACCCCAGCGCTTATACGCTGTCGCTCGGCCACATGTTGGATCTGACGCTGGCTTCCTTCGCCTATCTGCGCCCGCCCTTGGCCCTGGCCGCCGCCGCCTTTTTACTTGGCGCCGCTGGCACGTTTTTCTTCAAAGGCTCGCGCGCATATCTGGCCGCCGCGCTCATGATGGTCCTGTTCTTCCACGCCGCGCGCCTCGCGATGGTCACCTTCGACCCCTACCTGTCCTCGCGCCCGCTCGCCGAGGCCCTGCGCCGCGCTCCTCCCGGACGCCTCATCGTCGACCACCACTACTACACGTATTCGTCGGTTTTCTTTTACACGAACCGCACGGCGCTCCTTCTCAACGGGCGCATCAATAACCTTGTGTACGGCTCGTACGCCCCCGGCGCCCCGGACGTCTTCATCACGGATCCGCAGTGGATTTCGCTCTGGCGGAGCTCCGAGCGTTGCTATCTTGTCGCGAGCGACGAAGCCGTGGCACGCCTGAGTAAGTTGGCCGCGCCGGCGAAGTTATACACGATCGCCTCCAGCGGCGGAAAACAGGTGGTGACGAATCAGCCGGTCGCTTACAACGCCCGGCTCTCAGCCCCGGTGGGAGTTCCCGTCGGCGCCCGCCTCGGCGGCCAAGCTCTCTAACGGCTGCGTGCCTACGCGGCGCTCGTTGCGCGCCTTGCGCCAGTTCACTTGCGGCAGGAACAGGCCCGCGTCGATCCGGTCGCGGTACCGCATCGCCACGTTGATGAGGGAATCGAGCAGCGAATCCGACAGCAGATGCGGCTGCAGGCCAAGCTCAATCAGCTTCGAGTGCTTGGCGTTGTAGTAGTGCTCTTCCGATTCCACGCGCGGGTCCGGCAGATGGTCGATCTCCACGCGCAGGCCCAGTTTCTTGGCCGCGCTTTGCACATGGTGCGCCAGTTCCAGCACCGTGAACTGCTCGGTGAACTGGTTGAACACGCGGAACTCGCCCGGCGCCGCCGGGTTCAGGCACGCCAGTTCGATGCAGCGCACGGTATCGCGGATGTCGAGATACCCGCGCGTCTGCCCGCCGCGCCCGTACACTGTCAGCGGATGCCCCAGAGCCGCCTGCGCGCAGAACCGGTTCAGCACCGTGCCGAACACTTCGTCGTAGTCGAACCGGTTGATCAGCGTCTCATCCAGCGCCGTCTCGTCCGTCATCGTCCCGTACACGACGCCCTGGTTCAGATCCGTCGCCCGCAGACCCCAGATCCGGCAGGTGAAGGTGATGTTGTGGCTGTCATGCACCTTCGAAAGGTGATAAAACGAACCCGGCTGCTTGGGATACGGCAGAACGTCCTTGCGGCCGTTGTGCTCTATCGTGATGTAGCCTTCTTCAATGTCGATGTTCGGCGTGCCGTATTCGCCCATCGTGCCCAGCTTCACCAAATGGCAGTCCGGCGCCAGTTCGCGCAGCGCGAACAGCAGGTTCAGCGTCCCGACGACGTTGTTCACCTGCGTCGACACCGCGTGCTCGCGGTCGATCATCGAATATGGTGCGGACCGCTGTTCGGCGAAGTGAATCACCGCCTCCGGCCGGAAGTTCGTGAGAAACCCGGCGATGACGTCATAGTTCGTGATGTCGCCTTGATAGCTCGCAATCCTCTTCCCCGTGAGCTGCTCCCAGGTGCGCAGCCGCTGCGGTAGAGGCTGAATCGGCGTCAGCGTCTGCACGCCGAGCTCGAAGTCCCAGTGCCGCCGGATGTAACTGTCGACGATGGCCACCTCGTGGCCTTGCCGCGACAGGTATAATGCCGTCGCCCATCCGCAGTAGCCGTCCCCGCCAAGAACACCGATTTTCACGTGAGAGCCGTCCATCTACCCCAGCGTCTGGGGATTTCAAAATTCGAAACCGCAGTCCCGTGTCGGCCCAATTGCCAACTTATCTGGTGGGGAATTGCGGTCCCTCGCATTCGCTTCGATCGAAGCGTACGAATCGAATTCTTTAGTCTACCAGCTTACCTGCCGAAGCCGCTCCACCGAGAATTCTCCAACGCGTGATGAGCCTGAAGAGCGGGTGTGATTCCAATGCGGGACGAGCCCGACGAGGGAGTTTGATTCCAAGGCGGGATGAGCCTGAAGCGGCGAAGCTTCAGAGGAATGCAATTCCACGTGAAGGACCTGGACAAGCTCAGTCTGAGCGAAATGGAGCAGCTACTTTCCGGCAGCCGGAAGGTCACTTTCCCGATCGAAGACAC
>DAIDIH010000353.1 GCA_027459465.1 Bryobacterales bacterium
TCGATTCCCGTCTCGCCCAGGCCGCGCCGCGCCGTCAGATCGTCCAAATCCGACGACACGTCGGAGCCGATGATCTCGAAGTGCGTCAGGTGCAGCCGCCCGATCATCTCTTCGAGCACCGCCCGCGCTTCCTCGTGCGTCCTCGCCTGCTCGATCTTCGGCAGCAACTCGTCGTGCACCGCGCGCCAGTTAAGGCCGCCGAACGTGGGTTCCCAGAAGCTCGAGTTGATCGTGTTCCAGACCTGCTCGAAGGAAGCAACTTCCTGCCCGCGCTCCTCGTCGCTCAACAGGGCGCTGGCGGCCCGCGCGCAGACAGCGGCGCACAAAAGGATCAACAGCAGCTTACGCATTTCGCCCGGCTCAGTCTTTGTCGAGCACCTTGCCGCTCAACGCGCCGCCCACCACCGGCAGCAGAGTGAACAGAAAGAACATCAGCACCAGCGTCAGAAGCAGCCCGCCGGCCATCGTCGTCGGGTCTTCCAGCGTCTTCAGCGCCTGCTCCATGTTCGGGTTCTTCCCGGCGAACTGCTGCCGGAGGTTATTCAGCAGCCCGCCGTTCGCCGAGGCGTAGACGATCTCGATGCCCACCATCACCAGCACAATGAGAAACACGAACACGCCGGTGATCCAGCCCAGCCGGGCGCCGGATTCCATGCGCAGCCGCTGCCCGGTGCGGCGGTGATAGAGGAAACCGGAGATGAAGCCCGCGCCCACCGGACATGCCATCAGCCAAAGCACCTGCAGCGCCGGAGGAAGCGGCAGCGGCATCAGAATGAACGCTAAGAGCGCCGATACGAATCCTGCCCGCACCGCGGCCCGGTTGTGAAAACCAATTTCGGCCTCGACCGGCGGCGCTGCCGCAACAACAACTTCCTCTGGTTCTTCCGGCTCGGGATAGTCGAATTGCGGCTTGCCACACTTGTGGCAAAAGCGCGCGTCGGGCGGAAGCTGAGCCCCACAGGAGCAATACTCGGGCACGCTACCAGTGTATCCGGGTACCCGCCGGGAAAGAAAACAGCGGGCTTAGTGGGCCAATTCGAGCGTGCCGAACGACTCGGGCACGTGATAGGAATCTTTGCCCGTCGGCTGCCAGGACAAGAACGCCCGGTGCGCCGCCGGTCCCTGCAGGCGGTAGAAATTTGCCCGCAGTTTCAGCCCCGGCCTCGGCTTCCGCGCGTCGAGCGCGTGATACGGAATCTTCATCGCGCCGTACCATACGTGCGCGGCCGCATCGACACGCGCGGCAACCTGAAAGCCGGAGTTCCACTTCCATGCGTTCTGATTGCTCATGTTAGTCGAGTCGATGTCGAGGTCCACCCACTCGCCCTGCGGCGAAACTTCAAATTCTTTGTACAGATTGATGTGCTTGAAGTCGCTGCCGATGAACGCCTCGGCCGTGTCCCAGTTCCACAAATGGTTGGTTTCCACGTCCGTGCGCGGGTCCGGTTTCAAGCTGAGTTCGTTGTACGGGCACACGAACAGAAGGTAGAGGTAGCGTGGCGTCCAGCGCGAACGGATCTCCGTCTCCATTCCCGGCACGGGCCGCCCGTGCGGATCGTTTGCGGCGGTTACGCCCGGAATTCCTTTCCAGAAAAGGGCGTTCGGATCGGCTGTGACTTTTACGTCCTTCGGCGCGCGGATGCTCCGGATCGTATCGGCGGCGAAGCCTTGCGCGGCGAGCGCGACGACAAGCAGAAGGGTGAGTCTCAAAACACCGGAAAGTATATCAACCACGCCAACCCCACCGCCAAAGTGACCGCCGTAACCGGCACGCCGATCTTCAGATAGTCCAGGAAGCCGATCGGCACGTCCGCCCGCGCCTGCTCGATGACGATGATATTGGCTACCGATCCCGTAATCGTCAGGTTGCCGGCAAGCGTGCTCGCCATCGCCAGCATCAGCCATGCGGTCTTCGGGTCGGCGAACCGCGCCACCGCGGTCTTCAGCAGGATCACGGCGGGCACATTGCTGACTACGTTCGAAAGTACGCTCACGATCAGCGTGAATATCGCCGGCCGGTGCAGGTCGAAGCGGCCTGCCAAATCGAGCAGATGGTCCGTAATCCCCGCTTGCTCGGCCCCGCCCAGGATCAAAAACAGGCCGACGAAAAACATCAGCAGAGCCCAGTCGATGTTGTCGTAGATCTTGCGCGGATCGACGCTGCGGCGCATGAGCAGGATCGCTCCGCCGGCAGAGGCCACCAGCGCCGGCGGATAGCCGAGCAGAAACCCGATCAGCACCAGCGCTGTCACGGTCATCGGCACAAACAGCCAGCGGAACCGCGGGTGTTCGATCGCCGCCGACGACACATCCGGCGCAACGTCGGCCCCGGCGCGCCGCAGGAACCAGCCCAGGATCGCCCAATCCAGAAACAGCCCGATAACCGCCACGGGGCCAAGCCGCGCCAGGAACTGGTTGTAGCCGATCCTGGACAGCGAACCGATCAGGATGTTCTGCGGGTTCCCCGTTATCGTCGCCACGCTGCCGATGTTCGAACTCGTCGCCAGCGCCAGCAGGTACAACGCCGGCCGCTGCCCCATCCTCCGGCAAAGCCGCAATACCAGCGGCGCCATCGCCAGGCACACCACGTCGTTCACCAGAATTGCCGACAGCACGCCGCTCGTGAAGATGATCGCGGGAAGCAGCATCCCCGGTTTCAGCCGCTCGGCCGCCAGCGCGGTGATCCACGTGAAAAACCCAGCCAGGTGCAGGCTCGAAACGATCAGCATCATCGAAAACAGCAGCACCAGCGTCGAGAAGTCGATGCTCCGAATGCCCTGCTCGGGCGTTAGCACCCCGAAGGCGAACATCAGCGCCCCGCCGATCACCGCCATCGCCGGCCGGTCGATCCGCGTCCCCGGAAACCGCCCGATCGCGAAGACAAGATAGCTGGCGAAGAAAATCAGGAAACTCACCAGCAGGATGAGATAGGCGACAGGCATCGGCTGAAAGTTTATTGTAAAGGCCGCACTCATCCGCATCGCATTCCCTTGCTACCATCGCCGCATGGGATCCCGAAAGGCCGTCCCGTGGCTTCTTCCGATCTTCGCGGGCCTTCCGCTCGCCGCCGCTCAGCCCCCGGCGACTGCCCAGGCATGGAACCTCCTCCATACCGGCGCCTCCGACTCCAAACCCGAAGTCCGCCAGCAGGCTGCCGCTGCGCTCGGTTCCATGACCGGCATCGGCGAAGCCATTGGCCTGCTCGAAAAGCTGCTGAGCCAGGATGAGGAAGCCGACGTCCGGCAAACCGCCGCCGCCGGCCTCGGCGCGATGAAAGCCCGCAGTGCTCTCCCTTATCTCAAGGACGCCATCGACGACCCCGACCTGGGCGTCTCCTACGCCGCCGTCCGCTCGCTCTGGGATATGGGCGATTTGAGCGGCCGCCAGAATCTCGAAGCCATCCTAAGCAAGCACCGCGGGACCTCAACCGGCGGGCTGCATAAACAGATCGAAGCCGCCAAACGCAAGATCCACAGCCCAGCGGCTCTAGCCCGCATCACGCTCGACAACGCCTCCGGAGCGATCCTCGGCCCCTTGGCCATCGGCTACGGCCCAGCCAAAAGCCTGATGAACGACAGTGGCGCTACAAGCAGGGCGTTCGCCGCAGACCTGCTCAGCCGCCACTGCAACGACGAATCCCGGCAAGTCCTCGAAGAAAGGATGGCCGCCGAAGGCAACCTCGGCGTCAAAACCGCCATCGCCCGCGCCCTCGCCCAGTGCGGTGACAAGCAGTCGCTTCCCCTTCTGGAAGCCTACATGGCCGATTCCCGCGATGCCCTCAAGTTCATGGCCGCGGCCAGTGTCATCCGTCTTAACCAGCCCAAGACCGTTCCCCCCAAACCCGTCAGGAAGAAGCCCCGGACTGCGCCTCGGCGGCATGCTTCTTCTTCGCCTCCAAGTAAGCCTTCCTCGAGTCCATAATCGCGCGCCGTGCTTCCTTCGGCCCACCCCAACCGCGCATCTCCGTCACTTTGCCTTCCAGTTCCTTGTAGATCGTGAAGAAATGCTCGATCTCCCGCCGCACGTGCGGGAAAATCTGGTCCATCGTGTGGATCTCGTCGTAGCGCGGGTTCCGGTTCGGCACCGCCAGAACCTTCTGGTCGGGCTCGTTCTGGTCCCACATGTTGAGGATCCCCACCGGCCGCGCCTCAATCAGACACCCCGTGAAACTGCCCTCCTGTACTAGCACCATGATGTCTAACGGATCGTGGTCCTCGGCCAGCGTACCCGGTATGAACCCATAGTCCCCCGGATAGTGCATCGGCGAGTAGAGGGCCCGGTCCAGCCGGAATATACCCAGAGTCTTGTCGTATTCGTATTTGTTGATCGAGTTCTTTGGGATCTCGACGATCATCCGCACTAGTTCCGGACACTCCGGTCCGGGATCCAGGTCAAGCAGCACCGGTTCCATCGCAAACAGCGTAGC
>DAIDIH010000354.1 GCA_027459465.1 Bryobacterales bacterium
AATGCGGGCATTGGGAACGGGGTGCATGGATTTCAGATCAGCACGCCGGCGAAGCTGCTGGACGGACTCTGGCATCAGGTGAACTTTGCCTACGGGGGAACGATGACGTGGGTGAGTAACGCGCATCAGGCGCTCATGTGCACGGGCTCGACACCCGGCGTGTCCGGACGGACACATCCTTTACAGTCGGGGACGGTGTACAGTCGGGGACGGTGAGTTACACGTATAATTCGGATGGGACGCTTGCGACGAAGACGGCCTGTCAAGCCATTTAACGATGTAACCCAAACCGGTGTCGGTTGGGCCAAATGAAAATGTAACCCGGAGGCGCGATGAGCACCCGGCCAACGTGTACGTCTCGGTCCCGACCAACGGGAGGGTCACGACTCTCTCAGATTCTTTCTTCTCAGGAAGGTTTTCGGCTTCGCAGGGGCGTCCCCCATAAGCGCTAACTTAAGGATTGACGGTTTCCGAATATACCCGTATGCTTGAGCTATGGAGAATGCCGCGGAGGAGAACTGGCAGGTTCTTTTGTCGCTGTTTCCTCACGGTTGGCGGGAGCAGGCCCTTGAGACGGGTGCCGTTGAGCGACTGCGGGGCTTCTCGTCGCCCGAAGCCCTGTTGCGGACATTGCTGCTCCACATATCGCGAGGGTTGTCGCTGCGGGAAACTGTGGTTCAGGCCAAGTTAGCGCATCTGGCCAGTATCTCCGATGTGGCGCTACTGAAACGGCTGCGCAACAGCGAACAATGGCTGCGATCGTTGTGCGTGAGCTTGTTGCAGGACAATGGCGTTTCCTTACCCGCCGGACAGCCGACAATGGTTTTCCGCATCGTCGACGGCACTGTCGTCAAAGAACCGGGCAAGACCGGAAGCCAGTGGCGGATTCTATACAGCCTCCAACTGCCCTCGCTGACGTGTGACTTTTTCGACATGACTCCGACGGAGGGACGGGGAACGGGGGAATCATTTCGCCGCCTGCCGGTTCGACCGCGAGACCTGATCCTCGGTGATGCTGGCGATTGGTCGACCGCTGGCATCGAATTTGTTCACCAGCAGGGCGGCGACGTTGTGGTGCGAGTAAATCCCCAAACCTTCGTGGCATTCTCGCCGCGGGGGCAGCGCGTTGGGCTGCTGAGCCGGTTGCGCACGCTGGCTCAGCCGGGTCAGATCGGCGTGTGGCCCGTCGAGTTGCCGGCCCAGGAGGCTCGTCTGCCCGGGCGCATTTGTGCGATTCGCAAAAGCGAACTTGCGATCCAGAAGGCCCACCGCCGCATCGAGCGCAAGGCTAGCAAAAAGCAGATCAAGACCAAACCGGCTACTCTGGAATTCGCCAAGTACGTAATTGTGTTCACAACCCAGGTCACGGCGCCGGCCAGCGAAGTTCTGGAATGGTACCGGCTGCGCTGGCAAATGGAACTCGTGTTCAAGCGTCTGAAGACACTCGCTCAGTTAGGTCACCTCCCGAAGCACGACCAGCGCAGCTCCCGCGCTTGGCTTTACGGCAAACTCTTCATCGCGCTCCTGACGCAGAAACTGATTCGGGTCGGTCGGGATATTTCCCCCTGGGGCTACTCGGTGCGGCACCTATCGGCCTCCGAGCCGTTGGCGTGAATTCAGCTTCGCCCTTCACCAAATCCAGCATGCCATCGAACCCGAACTTCCCTTGACGAACGTCATGCAGCACTGGTCGGAGATTGCGAGCGCTCTGGCCGAACGCGCACGCAACCGTCCGCCGCAGTTCTTAAGTTAGCGCTTATGGGGCAGAGCTCCCGATGCAAAAAAGCTCCTTTCCTTTGGTTTTTAGCCGCTGGCGTCGGGCGTAGGCCTGGCCGGCGATCAGGCTCGCCCCGGTGGCCGCTCGGATGCGGTCGCCCCACAGCATTTCAAATTGGTTCAGCGCCTGCTTCCAGTGCTGGACGGTTTCCCATTTCGCGCTGGCGTTCCGCAGCGCCAGGTAGAGCAGCTTAAGGGCCGCTTCTTCGCTCGGGAAAGAGCCGCGCGTTTTGATGATTTTCCGCAAGCTCATGTGCAACGATTCCACCGCGTTGGTGGTGTAGATCATCTTGCGCACCTCCGGCGGAAAATCGAAAAAGGGCGTTACACGATCCCAGTTTTCCTTCCCATGTTTGCCAATCGCCTGATACTTGCCGCCCCACTTGCCGATGAACTCGTCGAGTTCCTTGGCCGCCTGGCGTTCGGTGGCGGCTCGATAGACCGCCTTCAGGTCCGCGGCTACGAACTTGCGTTCCTTCCAGTTCACGTAATTCAGGCTGGCACGCACCATGTGTACGATGCACAACTGGACCCGCGGTTCCTCAGTTCGCTCAACACTCCCAGCCAGAACTTGGCGCCTTCGTTGCCGCTCGTCCATAATCCCAGCACTTCCTTCTGGCCTTCCAGGTCGACCCCGATCGCGACGTACACCGCGCGATTCTCCACCCGCCCCTCGTGCCGCATCTTCACGTAAAGCGCGTCCAGGTAGACCACTCCGTAGATCGCTTCCAGCGGCCGATTCTGCCAGGCCTTGACCTCATCCAACACCCCATCCGTGACATCGGAGATCAGTGTCGGACTCACCTCCACACCGTACATCTCCTGCAGGTGCCCCTGGATCTCCCGCGTCGTCATCCCGCGCGCCTACAGCGACAGAATCTTGTCATCGAAACCGTCGAAGCGCGTCTGATGCTTGCCCAGAATCTGTGGCTCGAAGCTGCCGTTGCGGTCCCGCGGCGTATCCACCACGATCTCACCGAACTCACCCTTGACCGTTTTCCTCGTAACTCCATTGCGCGAGTTCCCACTGTTGTGCCCCGCGGGGTCGTGTTTCACGTACCCCAAATGATGGGTCAGCTCGGCGTTCAGCGCTCGCTCCAGCAGCGCCTTCGTCAGGCGCTTCAGCAGCCCATTTTCGCCAATAATGTCTTCCGGCTTCTCGTACCCCTTCAGCAGTTCGTCTACGAGACCGGGCTTGATTTCGTCCATACGTTCTCCCTTCAGTATTGCGGAAGAACGTTTACACAAAAAATCTTAAACCCTCCGTCCCCAAGTAAATCAACCACCAGGCCTGGATACCCGGAAAGGTCCACCATCTCTCGCATAGGCCCTTTCGCCACACCGTCCTCATTCCTCGGAGGATACTCTCCGCCCCGCATCCTCCCAACTTGCTACACTCGCCGCAGAGGCGTTTCCCAATGTTGCGCCGCATTCCCCTTCTCACGCTTTCCCTCGCCCTGCTCTGCTCCGCCGCCCGCGCGCAGGGCCCGCTGCTTACCTGCCTCACCTCCGCCGTCCCCCTCACCGTCCGCGCCGAAGGCGTCACCGAACGCATCGGCGATATCGTCTTCCTCTGCTCCGGAGGCGCGCCAAACGCCGCCGTCACCGGCAACCTCACCATCTTTTTAAACGTCGGCATCACCAACCGCGTCTCCGCCAACAACGCCGTCGACGCGCAACTCTACTACGACAACGGCGCCGGTCTCCAACTCGCCGCTGTCACCGGCTACCTCAACGGCCCCGCCGTCTCCTTCAACGGCTTCAGCGTCCCGCTCTCGCCCACCGGCACGCTCACGTTGCGCCTGGAAAACATCCGCGCCAACGCCACCCAGGCCCCCTCCTCCGGGCTCATCACGGCCTCCCTCGCCGTCAACAGCGCCAACATTCTCCCCGTCA
This sequence comes from Bryobacterales bacterium, assembly GCA_027459465.1. Classification (GTDB taxonomy): domain Bacteria; phylum Acidobacteriota; class Terriglobia; order Bryobacterales; family Bryobacteraceae; genus JAJYKC01. Next base: position 3,673 of record DAIDIH010000354.1, read on the forward strand.
GCCAAAGCACACTCACCGTAGCCCAAACCGCCCCCAGCCTCTTCGACGGCTTCTCGAATCGCCTCATCTGCTCCCAACTCGGCTCGCCCCTGCCCAATAACGTCGCCTCATTCGCCGCTTTCCTCGCCGCCAAAACCACCTTCGCCTCCACCCGCCTCACCGAAGGCTTCGCAAGCGCTCTCGAACCACTCTCGAACCAGGCTAACTTCCACGCCGATTCCGGCGAGCGCATTCTCATCTCTTACTACGGCTTTCCTCCAGGCGCGCGTCTGTTCGTCCCCACCGTCGTCGCCGGCTCCGACGCACTTACTCCCACCGCTGGCGGCGACCTCGGCATCCCTGCCAATGGCGGTACCTATGCTCCCTCCTCCAGCGGCTCCCTGCTCCTGTCCATCGTCCAGGGCGCGGACTCCACCGGCGCCGGCGGCAAACCCGTCTACCAACCCGGCCCCATCGGCTCCAACCCCGTCAACTTCGACGGCATCACCGAAGTTACACTTACTTCCGGCACCGGCAGCATCACTTACGAAGTCGTCGACGCAAGCTCCTTCCTCCAGGAGTCCGCCCAGTTCCCCACCTTCCTCGGCCTTCCCGCTTTCTCGGTCAGCGGCGTCGTCCAAACCACGGAAAACGTCACCATCGCCCCCGTCTCCTCCACGTCCCAGGCCAGCCCCACCGCCCCCATCCCGCGATTCGTCGCCACCAATCCGGCGCCCGACTGCTCCCTCATCGGCGATTGCGGCGCCTCTTACTACCCGAAACCTTCCGTCCTTCCCGCTTCGCTCTCTTTTAATACCCTCGCCGGCGGGAAACTTCAGTCTCACTACGTCCACATCGCAAACTCCGGCGGCGGCCTCCTCGAATGGACCGCTACCGTCCAATACCCGGCTAACTCGCCCCAGAACTGGCTCAGCGTCACGCCTGACTCGGGCATCGGCGCCACGAATACCTTCGCCTACTTCGATCCTTCCCAGCTTACTCCGGGTAACTATACAGCCACCATCGTCATCTCCTCCGGCCTCACCGGCAGCCAGACGCAGCTCCCGGTCACCGCCTCCATCTCGGCGCCCCCCACCCCACCCGCGCCCGCCATCGCCGGTGTCACCAACGCCGCTTCCAGCGCCGTCACCACCCTCGTCGCCGGCTCCCTCGCCACCATCTACGGATCAAACCTAGAGGGAAGCCAACTTACCGTCCTCTTCAACAACCAGCCCGCCACCGTGATCTACCAAAGCCAGACGCAACTGAACCTGATCGTGCCTGCCTCGCTCGCCGGACTTGCTTCCGCTCAACTTACAATCTCGGTCAACGGCATCTCCAGCACACCCTATCCGGTAAAGTTATCGGCCTTCGCCCCGGCCATTTTCCCCGGCGCCATTTTGAATCAGGACTACACTCCCAACGGCCCGAACAACCCCGCCGCCCTCGGCAGCGTCCTCCAGATCTTCCTCACCGGCGGCGGAAGCGGACCGGTCACCGCCACCCTCACCGGCCAGCCCGCCGGAATCGAATACTTCGGCCCCGCGCCCGGCATCGACGGACTCCAGCAGTTGAACCTGGCCCTCCCGCAGCTACTTCCCGTCGAGTCCCCCGCGCTCAACGGCCCGCAGCCCCTCACGATCTGCGGCTCGGGAACCGAATGGTTCAACGTATGTATCTCCGCGACGGTATACGTGAAGTAAGTGGACTCAGCCGCGTGGCGAAGCCGTGCTCTGCCGCACGAGTAACTGCGGCGGAAAGACCTTTACGGCGCTCAGCTTCTCCGGGGAGGGATCCTCCATCCCCGCCAGCAGCAACTGCGCCGCCATCCGCCCCATCTCCGACCGCGGCCAATCCACCGTCGTAAGAAATGGGTTCGGATTATGCGGTCCCTCGATGTTGCCCGAGCCCACGATCGACATGTCGCCCGGCACGTCGAGCCCCGCATCCCGGCATGCGTACAACGCCCCGATCGCCGCCGGGTCGTTCGCAATGTAAACCGCCGTCGGCCGGGGACTCCTGCTCAGTATCTTCTTCATCGCTGTGTAGCCGCCGTCGATGTCGAAGTTACTCCGCGCCAGCCACGTTCGCCGCACTTCGAGTCCTGCCTCCCGAACCTCCGCGAAATAGCCCCGCCTCCGCAGATGCGCCGGACTCAGGTTCGGCCCGCCAATGTAACCCACCCGCCGGTGTCCTAACCCGATCAGATACTTGGTCGCAATTCGCCCGACTTTGTAATCGTCCGTGCGCACGCTCGCAAAGTCATATCCGGGAAAGAACCGGTCCACAAGAACGAACGGAGTCTCCTTCTGCCGCAATTCGTGGAGAATCCCCGGCGAGTAGATCCCCTGCGTGCTCGCCACGATCAGCCCTTCCACGCGGCTCGAAGACAGCATCCCGATCTCGGAGGTCTCGCGCGCCGCCTGGGCCCGCGAGTGGCACAGCAATATATCGTATCCCGATCTTTCCAGCACCTCCTCGACTCCGGTCGTGATCTCGGCGAAAAACGAGTGCGCGATGTCGGGAATCACCACGCCCACGATCATGCTCCGCCGCTTTACCAGGCTCTGCGCCCAGCGGTTCGGGTGGTATCCCATCGCCGTCGCGCACTCCAGCACCCGCCGCCGCGTCGCCTCGTTCACGTCCTGCCGCGAGTTCAGCGACCGCGATACCGTCATCGGCGACAGCCCAAGCTTCGCCGCGATGTCGACAATCGTCACCGGACGCTTCCGGCGCTTCGGATTCATGACCCTAGCCCTGGGCAAAACCGCTGCTGATAAGCCGCCTGCACTGGGTTATTATAGTCCCATTTTTCCCGGTCTTTTTCTGCTCGATGGTAGCGCTACCGGGAACGCTATCACCCGACGTTTCCCGCATCGCTCTTCCGCCTCCCGTGATACATTGACCCCCATGCGACCCCTGCAAATCGCCGACCTCCGCGCCACCACCGTCACCGTCCCCCTTGAAGCCCCGCTCCGCCACGCCAACGGCTGCCACTGGGGAAGGTTCGTCCGAACCATCGTCGAAGTTGAAACAAATGACGGCAGAATTGGTTTGGGCGAGATGGGCGGCGGCGGCGAATCCGCCGAAGCCGTGTTCCGCGCCCTGCGCAACGACTTACTCGGCCACGACCCCGCCCGCATCGAGGAGTTACGCTTCCTCATCTCAAACCCCACCGCGTCTCTATATAACAACCGCACGCAGGTGATGGCCGCCATCGAGTTCGCCTGCC
>DAIDIH010000355.1 GCA_027459465.1 Bryobacterales bacterium
GAGTTCCCTCCGAAGGAGGCAGCGAGGTATTACGTGCACGACCTCCCGAAACTGTTGGATATCGCCGGGCTCGGGCCTGCGCTTACGACGGAGGCCGGACAGGACCCGGCTTTTAGAGCAAACTGGGCAATAGTGAAAGACCGGGCGGAAGAGACGCGATATTACAGCCGAGGACAGCAGGAGGCGCAAGACATTCTTGAGGCCACCATAAATCCTCAGCATGGAGTGCGGCAATGGTTAAAAAGAAACTGGTAGAACAACTGATTCGGGACGGTGCGGAAATTTTGCGCGAACTCGACCGCCAAAACTTTCCCGTGGAATTCATGTCCTGAGTCCATCTCCCGGATGAAGACTATTGGAGGCTGGTCATCGCTTCCCCTATCGTCAAAGAGCAGGGCGGCTTGGCAGGGTATCGGCGGCTGAACACGTTGTTGCAGGAGATTAAATTGGCTGGGGTCACTCTTGAAGACATCTCGTTACTGGCCCCGGACTCACTGGAGTTGAACTCCCTTCGCTCCCTCGCCAGGGGCTCGAGCCCGCTTGCTAGCGGAGCAGAGTGGGTCGAACTGGAGGAAGCCATCGTTTATCGATGGACCGGGGATTCGGTCCGTGCTGAACTGACCCCCGACGTGTCCCCCAAGGAATTAACTCAATTCTGGGAAGCCGAGCGGGAGCTTTCTAACCAGCCGACGTTACTCATCACGTCAAACAGAGGGCGAGTCACGCTCCGCTTTCACCCGCAACATGGTTCCCTCCCGGGAATTGAGAATGTCAAGCGTCCCTTTCAGATCGCGCTGCATCGACCAAACGCTCGTCCAGACTGGCAAATAAAGTGGCTGAATTAAGTACGCACCTTCGCGTGGATATAAGACCGGACCGAACTCTTCCCCGAACCCCGTCGAACTCGTCAAGGGCGCCCTCGACGCGCTGATCGTCTATGCCCTTCGCCGGTCCCAGCAAGGCCGCGGAATCGGCGACGCGATCTCCCTTGCGCTCGGCCGAAGCTCGACCACCAGGAATGGAATCCGCCCACCCTCGCTCATCCCATCCTCACCATCAACCTCGCCGGCGGCTCTACCCGATTCTCTAACTCAGTCTGGAATTCTGCACATCAGCCAGACCTTCCCAAGAAACAACCCGTGCCGACCCGCTACGTCGAAAACGTCCCCGCCGATGTCTACGCCGCCTTCTGCTAGCCCGCCCGTCACAACCGCTCCTCCATCTCCGCCTAACACCCCGTCCTCCTCCGCGACAACGTCCCACCCGCCAAGGAACTCGCCCGCCCCAATGCCATCGCCCGCAGCCTCGCCAAAATCCGCGCCCGACGCTCACCCTCGCCAGGCCCCTTCCCCTCCGCCGAGTACATCCTCCGCCAGCATCGCGACCGTTAACCTTCTCCGTCCTCCACGCGGGCCTCGCCGCCCATCGCTCCGTCCCCTGGGCTCGGCGCACTACTGGCGTGCGCATCCCCTGCCGTCGCCCCGGCCAAGGCCCAGGAAAGCCCCTTCGCCGGACACTGGGATTTCAATCTCGCTCCCGGCTTCCACCACGCTTCCTGGCTCGGCATCTCCGGCGGCGGCGACTCGCTCGACGTCTGGTATCAACCCACCGGCGGCAACGTCCGCCGGCTGCAAAAAAATGAAGTCAAAGTCGAAGGCGGCAAGCTCATCCTCACCGTCGAAGAAGCAAACCCGGATCGTCATCGCCCCGCCGTCACCTGGACCCTCGTTGCGCAAGGAGACAAACTCACCGGCGACATGAATATCGGCGGCCGCTCAACCCCCATCACCGGCGTCCGCGCCCCGAAACTCGATCGCCGCGCGCCCAAAGCCTGGACCGCGCCCGAGCCCCTCTTCAACGGCAAGAACCTCGACGGCTGGGAACCCATCGGCAATGCCGCCAACAGCCACTGGGTCGTTCAAGACGTCGAACTCGTCAATACCGCCCACGGCGGCAACCTCCGCACCATCCGCACCTTCACCGACTTCAAAGTGCACTTCGAAGCAAACTGCCCCGACGACGCCAACAGCGGCTTCTATCTGCGCGGCCGCTACGAAGTCCAGTTGGGGTACGAACCCCTCGCTAACAACCCGCCCGGGCGCCGCATCGGCTCCATCTACGGCCGCATCACGCCCAAAGAACTCCCCCGCCACCCCGGCGCTTGGGAAACCTTTGACGTCACCCTAGTCGGCCGCACCGTCACCATCGTCCGCGACGGCGTCACCGTCATCGATCGCAAGGTCATCGACGGCATCACCGGCGGAGCCCTCGACGCAAACGAAGGCGAACCCGGCCCCTTCTACATCCAGGGCGACCACACCGGCGGCCTCAAGTTCCGCAACATCACCGTCTCCGTCCCCAAAAAATAGCGGCCCGCCCGAATCTGGTCATCTGACCACAACGAACACTGCTATAATTTGGCCGTGAGCCACCGCGTCGTCAACATCACCGAATTCAAAGCCAGGTGCCTGTCCTTGCTCGACGGCGTCGGCAAAGGCGAAGGCTCGATCACCATCACCAAACGCGGTCGCCCGCTCGCCACTGTCACGCCGGCGCGGCCGCCTGCCTGGAAGTCCCCGGAAGGTGCTTGGTCCGGCAAGGTGAAACTGGCCGGCGGCCTCGAGACGGCCGACACCTCCGGCCTCTGGGATGTGCTGCGCCGGCCGTCGGAGCCCAGGCGTTGAAGCCCCGCTTTCTTCTCGACACCCATATCCTCGTCCGCTGGCTGGCCGAGCCGAAGCGTCTTTCTCGAGAACATCGCCGGATCCTCCAGGAAACTGTCCGCCGCCGCGAACCCGTCGCCATCAGCGCCATCACTCTGCTCGAAATCGCCGTCCTGTTCGGTGAAGGAAGCGCGCGTAGCACCCTCCCGCTGGACGGCCTCCTCGGCGAGGTGGCATCCCATCCGGCCATCGAAATCCTCCCGATCACTACCCAAATCGCCGCCGAAGTCGGCGCCCTCGGGCCTTCGCTCCGCGATCCCGCCGACCGCGCCATCGTAAGCACCGCCCGCCTCCATCGCCTGCGCCTCCTCACCGCCGATCAGCGCATCCTCGACTCCAACCTCGTCCCCACCATCTAGTCCAACCCCCTCCGCCATTCCCGCAACGGAGCGCGCCCGCACAGCCGTTTCCTCTCCGCCTGGATTACTACGATCGGTTCGGATGGAGCTTGCGATCCGAACTTACATCGAAGAACTCCCCGACGGCCTCTTCCTCGCGGCCTCCCGCCACCTTCCCGGCCTGGTCGCCCAGGGCCGCACCGTCGCCGAAGCCCTGGATATCGCCCGCGAGGTCGCCCGAAAACTCATCGAAGCACGCCGCGAACGCGAAGGCCCGCTCAGGCTCCCCGACGCCGGCCAGCTACAGGACTACACGATCGTCGTCGCAGCCTGATTGGACCGCCTTGCCGGACACCGCCCCAAAGAAGTCGCTACACCACCGTCCCCAATCACCCCGGCGAAATGCCGGAAGGCACGCTCCGCGCAATCCGGGAGCAATGCCGGAACCGACCCCGACAACTCCTTTCATTCCTGACAATCGCTCCGTCCCACCCGAACCGGGCGCGTCCCGGTCGCCTAAAATCGGGAGCGTGAAGCAAGAAGCCCTGCACGGCCTACTCACAGCGCGCGCCCTGTTCAACGCCGCCCGCCGCTACTGCCTCGTCCGCGACCGTCACCTCGCCTCCGCCGGTCTCGTAATCCTGCAGGACGCCTTCGAATTCGTCCTTTACAGTTGTCTCGTCGAGTTGGGCGCGGACGAAGTCAAGTCCATCGAGTCGCTGACCTTCGATCAACTCATCGGGGACCTACGGAAGCTCGGACACCCGATCATCAAGTCGGGCACGCTCAAGGCCATGAACAAGCAGCGCGTCCTAATCAAGCACCACGCCCAACTCGCCGAACCGCTCAACGTCCAGAACTACCACCAAGCCGCCCTGCAGGCTGCGGACGCGCTCCTGGAAAAGATCGCCGGAAAGCCCCTCCAGCAGATCGTCATCGCCGACGCAATCCGTGATCAAAATCTGAAACAGCACATCGCCGACCCCGCAACTGCGATCGAAGACAATCGATATCTCGACGCAATGATATCGTGCCGAAAAGCTCTCTACCTCTCGGTGGAGGCCGCCTACGACATTCGAGAGTGCCCATCTTCTCCGTTGAGAGGCCTCCTCAGCGGATGCAAAGCGCCCTACCACACCCGGAACCCGGAATGGATCCAGGAGAACGTCAGGGAACCCACGGAACACATCCAGCTAGACTACGACCGCGTCCGGCTTGACCTGATCGAGGCAGGCATCGACCCCGAGGAATTCCTCAATGTATGGCATTTAACTCCATCCGTGTATCTTCACCCGGATCACGGCTGGGCAACCAGCATACAGCAATCGCATCACGCCGCCGCAAGCGAAGACAACGCGCGCTACTGCCTCGATGTCGTCGTGACCATCCTCACGAACCTCGCTGCCCAAACGGACCGCGTACGCCGAGTCCCATACTCAAGCTGGAAGGTGAGGCTCCTCCGCGGCGAGCCACTCCGCCTCCGCGCCTCGGCCGGTTCCCCGCTCCAAGGCCGCACGTTGCCGAAGGACGCCCGTTGCGACGCGATCGCGGTCGTCAACGGACTCGACGGCCCGGTAGAGTACGTAGAGCTCGACGGTCGGCTCAACGACCCGCCTGAGCCCTGGTCGGGCTTCATCCCCAAAGATGCTTGCAAGATCGAGGAGCCTTGAACCGACGGTCGCGCTCGCTATCCCACCCTAATCCAACCCGATCGATACGAAACGCGGTCACTGCTCCAACCCTCGGCCATCCCAGATCGCGGGGCCTTTCCCGCGTCAGCGCACCGCTCAGCGCCCGCATCCGATCATCCGACCACAACCAACCCTCGAACCCGGCGACTGTGGGCCACCGCAGACGCCGCACCTCCGCCCGTGCCAAGCGACTCGCACGCGGCGATTTGCCAGCGGGCCGAATACGCGAATACGCGAGGGCTCTGGTCTCAAATCGGCCTGATACAATAGCGCGAGAAACCAACATGAGGGTGGCCGCGCTGGTGTCCGCCGTTGCTCTACTATGCGGATGCCAGAAAACATCGCCGATAGCGGAAGGTCAACGCACGTTCCGGCCGCCCAGCGCAACCGAGGTATTCAACCTAAGAACAAAGTGCGCCGAACTCGGTGACCGCCTATTGGAGACCGTACTGAAGGCCGACGTGATCGGCGCTGCACTTGCCCACGAAGCGACATCCAGGTACGATCCCAAAACCGACCGATGCTATGTCAGACTCGACGTCCACACCGCCGACTTCACGAAGTATGCGGAGATGAACGCGTCTTACTTATACGACGGCCAAACACGGGAGATACTGGCGTACGCGAGCTCGGAACACGGGGCCAAGACAGGCCAATCGTACATAGATAACGAGCATGGCTACGACGCAGGACTGAAGACGATTGAAGCGTTCATGGCTGACGACCGAAAACAATGAGTGAGCTGACCGAGAACGACCTTCTGACAAGGCTCAGGAACCCCGAAGACACTTTCGTGGAACGGAAGACTATCGCTGACGGCCGAGATTGGCTAAAGACCGTTGTTGCGTTCGCCAACTCCACGCCAGTTGGACACCCCGCCGTCTTGTTCATCGGCGCAAAGAATGACGGCACAATCGAGGCCCACACCCAGGATCTGGACTCCCTACAGAAGAAATTCAGCAGCCGCATTAAGGACAAGGCCTTCCCGCCCGTCTACTATCTCTTCAAAGTAATCGGCGATTCCGGAAAACAATGCCTTGCCGTCATCGTTCCGGGAAGCGAAAACAGGCCGCACTTCTCGGGACAATCATACGTGCGGGAAGGGTCCAAGACGGTAGTCGCCTCACAGCCACAATTCGACAGATTGATAGCAGAGCGTCAGGCCAAGCCATATAAGATCCTGCGCTGGAAAGGCAAGTATGTGAGCGTCCACTACATGAACCCAGGCGGGCGCCAAATTATGATGATTGGTCCCATCGCCTCAAGAGATCAGCTTACAGTGTGAGACTGCAACCCCTTCTACGTAACGCTCGAACAACCTGGGCAAACGCAAACCGTGTCTATCCCGCTCGACCGCGTACTGATATCGTTCGATACGGAGCATGACCGCCTGCTGCTAGAAGTCTACCCGGCGAAGGCGTAACGCCACCCTCCCCACCCAAAGCCCCGGCCCAACTCGACCTCGTTCTTCTGGACCCCACGCCTCTTCGCCACGGCCCGATTACACCTGCCTCAGCCTCCCGCTGTCACCCAAACGCTAGAATGAAACCGTGCACAACGAGTTTACGGCGATCGTCGAACGGGACGGGCCCTGGTACATCGCCTATTGCGCTGAGGTCCCTGGCGCAAACGGACAGGGGACTACCCGTCAGGAATGCCTCGCGAGCCTCCGCGAAGCCATCTCGCTCATCCTCGAACACCGCCGCGAAGAATCCTTGCGTGCGATCCCCCCGGATGCGAGCAAGGAACTCCTCGTGCTCGGATGAAGCGAGAACGCCTTCTGCGCCACCTGCGGCGATACGGGTGTGTGCTTCTCCGGGAAGGAAAAGAGCACACCCTTTGGCAAAACCCGCAGACTGGTCATGCCGAGGCTGTTCCCCGCCACACGGAATTATCCAACGTACTCGCAAAGAGAGTCTGCCGGAACCTCTCAATTCCCGACCCGCCGGGTTGAACCAAAAACTCGTTCACACAACTCCCGCAACTGTATCTCTCGCGCCCTCAACGCAATCCAGCCGGAACGCTGCCACCATGGCGCGGCTTCATGCTCTACTCGTCACGGGAGAAATCTGTGACTACCCGCTCCAACTCGCCGCGCCCGCCCCGCCTCAGGCCCGCTCCACATGGCTTCGTTGTTTCAAATTTCCCGTTTCTGCACCAAACCCCGTTTACACCTTTCCCTGCTTCCCGCCCACCCCTCTCACCCCCCACCGCCGCAGCCCGCCCTGCCTCCCAACTTGGCTTCGTTTTTTCAGCCGTCCGCGCTCCCCACCTTTGCTATACTTGTACTTCATGCTCGTGCCCGTCATCCGCCACGGCCGCCACCATCACCACCATTGCGACCCACCGCGGGCGTGTCACTAACGAGCACCTTCGAAGTGATTTCATCAGGCCCGCTGGTTTCTCCGGCGGGCCTTTTCTATCTGGGGCATAAATAATGGATATCGAATCGCTAAAACTCGACTTCACCAAACTCGACGGCCTCCTCCCCGCCGTCATCCAGGACGCCACCTCCGGCCGCGTCCTCATGGTCGGCTTCATGAATGAAGAAGCCTTCCGCCTCACCGTCTCCTCCGGCTACGCAACCTTCTACAGCCGCTCCCGCAACAAAATCTGGATGAAGGGCGAAAGCTCCGGCCACCGCCTCGCCGTCAAATCCATCGAAACCGACTGCGACCGCGACTGCGTCCTCCTCCACGTCGACGCCGCCGGCCCCGGCGTCTGCCACGAAGGCTACGAAAGCTGTTTCTTCCGCCGCCTCAACGAAGGTGACTGGCAAATCCACGAGCCCCAAACCTACAACCCCTCCACCGTCTACGGGAGCGCCCAATGAAACTCAAACTCGGCATCCCCAAAGGCAGCCTCGAGCACGCCACCGTCGACCTCTTCCGCCGCGCCGGCTTCAACATCACCACCAGCACGCGCTCCTACTTCCCCTCGATCGACGACCCCGAAATCGAGTGCATGCTCATCCGCGCCCAGGAAATGGCCCGCTACGTCGAAGACGGCGTGCTCGACGCCGGCCTCACCGGCCGCGACTGGGTCGAGGAAAACGAAGCGCAAGTCGCCACCGTCGCCGATCTCATCTACGCCAAACAAAGCTTCGGCAAAGTCCGCTGGGTGCTCGCTGTCCCCGAGTCCTCCTCCTTCCAAACTGTCAAGGATCTCCAAGGCAAGATCATCGCCACGGAGTTAGTCGGCGCAACCAAGCGCTATCTCGCCAGCCACGGCGTCACGGCCAAGGTCGAGTTCAGTTGGGGCGCCACCGAAGTCAAACCCCCGGTGCTCGCCGACGCCATCGTCGAAGTCACCGAAACCGGCTCCTCGCTCCGCGCCAACAAACTCCGCATCATCGAAACCGTCCTCGAGTCCAACACCCAGTTAATCGCCAACCGCGCCTCCTGGGAGGACTCGTGGAAACACCGCAAGCTTGAAGACATCCGCATGTTACTCGAAGGCGCCATCAATGCCCTCGGCAAAGTCGGCCTCATGCTCAACGTCCGCAAGGAGGACCTGCCCGCCGTCATCGCCGCCCTCCCGGCCCTCAAGAAACCGACCATCTCTCACTTAAGCGACGAAGACTGGCTCGCCGTCAACACCATCCTCGACGAATCCACCGTCCGCTCCATCATCCCGCGTCTCAAGGATGCCGGAGCCCAGGGCATCGTCGAATACCCTCTCAACAAGATCGTGATGTAACTCGCGCCATGGAAACCTCCACCACGCTTCTCCGCATCCTCGACTCCCACGCCGCCGGCTCGCTCATCGAGCGAAAAGCCCTCCGCATGGCCGAAATCGAACAGGCCGTTGCGCCCATGCTCGAAGACATCCGCCGCCGCGGCGACGAAGCCGTCCGCGAATACTCCCGCCGCTTCGACTCCTTCGATCAGCCCTCCTTCCTCGTTCCCGCCGCCGAACTCGAACACGCCGCCACGCGACTCACTCCCGCCTTCCGCGACGCCGTGGAAACCGCCGCCCGCAATATCCGCGAATACGCCGCCGAACAACTCCCCCGGCCCTCGATGCGCGAGTTCCCCGGCGGCCGCCGCCTCGGCCAGATCGTCCGCCCGTTGGCCTCCATGGGCGCATATATCCCCGCCGGCCGCTACCCTCTTCCCTCCACGCTGTTGATGACCGTCATCCCCGCGCAAGCCGCCGGCGTTCCCACCATCTGCGTCTGCTGCCCCAAGCCCAGCGTCGAAATCCTCGGCGCGGCCCACTTACTCGGAGTAACTCACCTCTTCCGCATCGGCGGAGCCCAGGCCATCGGCGCCCTCGCCTTCGGCACCGCCACCGTTCCCAAAGTCGACCGCATCGTCGGCCCCGGCAACATCTATGTCGCCGCCGCCAAGAAACTAGTTGCCGGCGAAACCGGCATCGACTTCGTCGCCGGCCCCACTGAAATCGTCATCATCGCCGCAGACGCCGATCCCCGCCACATCGCCGCTGACTTACTCGCCCAGGCCGAGCACGACGTCGAAGCCTCCTCCATCTTGCTCACCACTTCCCGCTCCCTCGCCGAAGCTACCGCCCGCGAAGTCGAGCGCCAGCTCGAAACGCTGCCCACCGCTGAGGTCGCCCGCGCCTCCATTCGCGACCACGGCGCCTGCCTCGTCACGAACTCGCTCGAAGAAGCCGTCGAAATCTCCAACCGCCTCGCGCCCGAACACCTCAGCCTCCACCATCCGGATTTACTCCCGCGCATCCAGAACGCCGGCAGCGTCTTCCTCGGCCCCTTCAGCCCCGAAGCCGCCGGCGATTACGCCTCCGGACCCAACCACGTCCTGCCCACCGCCGGCGCCGCCCGTCTTCGTGGCGGACTCTCCGCCGCCGATTTCGTCAAGGTCGTCTCCGTCCAGGAAATCACCCCCGAGGGCCTCGCCGCCCTCGCCCCGTCCATCACCACGCTCGCCCGCGCCGAAGGTCTCGAAGCCCACGCCCGCTCCGTCGAGGTGCGCCTTGGCCGCTAAACGACCCTCTCTCCCGCCCGGCGCGCTCGAACCCCGCCAAGCCGTCCTCCGCATGCGCCCCTACTCGCCGCCCACCGCCGGGCGCCTGGGTAAACTCCGCCTCGATTTCAACGAAAACACCGTCGGCGCCTCCGATCACGTCATCCGCCGCCTCCGCGAAGTGCTCGATCAGGGACTCCTTCCCGTCTATCCCGAATACGGCGACCCGCGCGAAGCCCTCGCCCGCCACTTCCAGGTTGCTTCCGATAGCTTCTTACTTACCAATGGCACCGACGAAGCCATCCAGGTTCTCATCAACACCTACATCGACGACGAGGACGAAGTCCTTACTCTCTCGCCCTCTTACGCGATGTACCGCTTCTACGCCGAACTCGCCGGCGCCCGCGTCGAAGAAGTCCCCTACCGCGCCGGAACCCTCGCTTTCCCGCTCGAAGAACTGCTCGAACGCATCACGGATTCCACCCGCGCCGTTCTCATCGCCAACCCCAACAACCCCACCGGCACCGGAACCTCCCGCGCCAATCTCGAGAAAATCCTCACCCGCGCCACCCGCGCCGCCGTCCTCATCGACGAAGCTTATTTCGAGTTCTGCGGCGTCACCGTGCTCCCGTTGCTCGAGGACTATCCCAACCTATTCGTCAGCCGCACCTTCTCGAAAGTTTACGGCCTCGCCGCCATGCGCGTCGGCTGCCTGTTCAGCCAGAGCGAAAACGTCGAGTTTCTTCACAAGGCACAATCGCCCTATAGCGTGAACACCCTCGCCGCCCTTGCCGCCGCGGCCGCCGTCGAAGACACCGCCTTCGTCGAGCGCTATGTCGGCGAATCGCTCGCCGCCCGCGAACTGCTCTATGTCGGCTTTGAGCGCCTCGGCATCCCGTACTACAAAAGCCAGGCTAACTTCGTCCTCTTCCAGGCCGGCGACCGCGCCATACCCATTCGCGACGAACTCCGCCGCCGCGGCATCCTTGTCCGCGACCGCAGCTACGAACTCCCCGGCTGCGTCCGCGTCACCACCGGCACCCGTGAACAGGCCCGCCGCTTCCTCGACGAACTCGAAAGGATCTGGAAGGCGTGACCGCCCAAAACAAATACGAAACCATTGTTTTCGACATGGACGGCGTCCTCGTCGATGTCACCGCCTCCTACCGCGAAACCATCGTCCGCACCGTCGAACACTTCACCGGCCAAACCGTCACCGCCGCCCGCATCCAGGAATATAAAAACTCGGGCGGCTGGAATAACGACTGGCTTCTCAGCCGCCGCCTCGCCGCCGACTTCGGCGTCGACGTCCCTTACGCGGAAATCGTCGACTACTTCAACCGCGTCTTCCTCGACGAAGGACTCATCCACCGCGAGCGCTGGATCGCCTCGCCCGGCCTCCTCGAACGCTTGGGCGAAAATCATCGTCTCGCCATCTTCACCGGCCGCTCCCGCCTGGAAGCCTCCATCACGCTCAACCGCGAAGGCTGGCAGGATAAGTTCTTCATCGTCACCTCCGACGACGTCGCCAACGAAAAGCCCGCGCCCGACGGCCTCCACCGCATCCGCGAAGTCTTCGGCGACGGCCCCATGCTCTACATCGGCGACACCGTCGACGACGCCCGCGCCGGACGCGCCGCCCAAGTTCCCTTCGCCGGCATCGCCAGCCCGCTCAGCCCGTGGCGCGACGAACTCGCCCGCTGCCTGGCGAGCGAAGGCGCTATCGCCGTCCTCGACGACATCAACCAACTGGAGACCCTTCTGTGAGGAACGCCTTGAGGAAAGCCTCGATCGTTCGAAACACCCGCGAAACCCGGATCCGCGGCGCCCTCCGCCTGGACGGCCGCGGCGCCTACGAAATCTCCACCGGCGTCCGCTTCCTCGATCACATGCTCGAACTGTTCGCCAAACACGGCGCCTTCGACTTGAAACTCCACGCCGAAGGCGACCTCGACGTCGATCAGCATCACACCGTCGAAGACACCGGCATCGTCCTCGGCCAACTCGTCAGCCAGGCTCTCGGCGACCGCAAGGGCATCCACCGCGCCGGCTACTTCGTCATGCCGATGGATGAAACGCTCGCCGTCGCCGCGCTCGACCTCGGAGGCCGCCCGGCCCTCGTCTATAAAGACCTCGTCCGAACCCGCCTCGTCGGCGACCTGCAGAGCGAACTCGTCGAGGACTTCTTCCAGGGCTTCGTCAACAACGCCCAGGCAAACCTGCACATCAAGGTTTTGTACGGCCGCTCGAACCATCACAAAATCGAAGCGATCTTCAAGTGCTTCGCCCGCGCCCTCCGCTTCGCCTGCTCGAAAGACCCTCAGTTGCGCGGCCAGCTTCCTTCGACCAAGGGCCTGTTCTGATGATCGCCATCCTCGACTACGGCGCCGGGAACCTCCACAGTGTGGAGAACGCCCTCGACGCGCTCGGTGCTCAGCACGAACGCGTCCGTACGCCCGAGGCTCTCCGCGCCGCCTCCCGGATCATCCTTCCCGGGGTCGGTCACTTCGGCCAACTCATCCGCTCCATCGACTCGCTCGGCCTCCGCGCGCCGCTCAAAGCTCGCATCGAAGCCGGCACGCCGTTCCTCGGCATCTGCCTCGGCCTGCAATCTCTGTTCGAGCGCAGCGAAGAAGCGCCTGAACTCGAAGGCCTGGCTCTGCTTCCCGGCGTGGTCCGCAAGTTCGGCGAAGGAGCGCGCGTCCCTCACATGGGTTGGAGCCCGGTCACCCCCCGCGAAGGCGCAACCCTGTTTCGCGGCGCCGCGAGCGAACCGTATCTTTACTTCGCCCACAGTTTCTACGCGCCGCTCGTCGACTCGACCGCCGCCGTCTGCGACTACACCGTGCCTTACACCGCCGCCATCGAGCGCGGCAACCTCTTCGGCGTGCAGTTCCATCCCGAAAAGTCCGGCCAACTCGGCCTGCGCATCCTTCGTAACTTCGTGGAGGCCTCGTGTTAGCCCGCCGCATCATTCCTTGTCTCGACGTCACCGCCGGCCGCGTCGTGAAAGGCGTCAACTTCGTCGGCCTGCGCGACGCCGGAGATCCCGTCGAGTTAGCCCGCCGGTACAACGACCAGGGCGCCGACGAGCTAGTCTTCCTCGACATCACCGCATCGAGTGACGCCCGCGAAATCCTCGCGGACTTAGTCGAGCGCACCGCCCGCGAAGTCTTCATCCCGCTCACCGTCGGCGGAGGCATACGCTCGGTTGATGACGCGAGGCGCATCTTGTTCTCCGGCGCCGACAAGGTCAGCGTCAACACCGCCGCCGTGCGCCGGCCCGAACTCATCACCGAGCTAAGCGAAGAGTTCGGCGCGCAGGCCGTCGTTCTCGCCATCGACGCCCGCCGCAATGCCAAAGGAAGCTGGAACGTATTCACCCGCGGAGGCCGCGACGATGAAGGCATCGACGCCGTAGAGTGGGCGCGCCGCGGCGTCTCGCTCGGCGCCGGCGAAATTCTGCTCACCTCCATGGATACCGACGGCGTCCGCACCGGTTTTGACTGCGAACTGACCCGCGCCGTAAGCCGAGCCGTGTCGGTCCCCGTCATCGCCTCCGGCGGCGCGGGCAGCCCGGAGGACTTCGCGCGCGTGTTCGAAGAAGGCGAGGCCTCGGCCGCGCTCGCCGCTTCCATCTTTCACTTCGGAACCTACGTCGTGGCCGGCCTGAAAAACTACCTGGCGGCGCGCGGCATTCCCATGCGTCCCGTGCCGAAGGAGAACTGAATCCATGGTCATCCCATGCATCGATCTGCAGGGCGGCAAGGTAGTGCAGCTTGTACAAGGCCGTGAGAAAGCGCTGGAAGGCGAAGCGCCCCTCGTCATGCTGAAACGCTTCGAAGCATTTCCGGAAATCCAGGTCATCGACCTCGACGCGGCCACCGGCGACGGCTCCAATGATGCAATCGTCGAGATGCTCGCCTCCCGCGCCGTCACGCGCGTCGGCGGCGGAGTCCGCACCCCCGAGCGCGCCCGCAAGTTAGTCGAGTGCGGCGCGCATAAGATCATCGTCGGCACCGCCGCGCTCGATGCCGCACGCCTCGCCGAAATCTCCGCCGCCGCAGGACGGGACCGCCTCATCGTCGCCCTCGACTCCCGCGGCGGCCGAGTCGTCGTGCAAGGCTGGCGTGAACCAACGCAGTTCCGCGCCGAAGAACTCATCGAGCGCACCGCGCCCTACTGCTCCGGCTTCCTCTGCACCTACGTCGACAAGGAAGGTCTTATGCAAGGCACGAACCTGGATTGGTTCCGCTCGCTGCGTAACGCGACCTCCCTCGAGCTTTCCGCCGCCGGAGGCATCACCACGTTCGAAGAAATCCGCGAACTCACCGCGCTGAAGATCCACGCCGTCGTCGGCATGGCCATCTACACCGGCCGCCTCGATCTGGACCTGCTCGCCTCGCTGCGGCACATGTGATAATTTCTGCACTATGAGCATGGTCCTTGGAACTTACGTCCCCGATCACGCAACGCCGCACGCCGAAATCTGCCACTCCTTCGTCTACCGCTGGCTGATCGCGCGCGGGCTCATCACCGGCAACTACCCCGACCCGTTGGTCGAGCTGAACACGAACACCGCGCCGCCGATCCTTTGGCCCGTGCCTGGCGCTGCAGCCCGCACGAACGGCAACATCCATGTCCAGGCCGGCGACATTGTCGGCTTCTGGAACGGCGCCACACTGGTTCAATCCATGGTGGCCATCACATCCACCAGTTGGTACGGGGCCAACAACCAGGGCTGCTTCGGCGTCGGCACCGGCCGCGTGCAGATCGCCAACGTCAACGGCGGCTTCCCCGGCAACCAGATCGCCAATCCTCTGCTGCGCATGGGCTGGGTGGGCAACGGCAACCAATGGCGCGCGATGGGCGGAGCCGTCCTGACGGTTACTTACCGCACGCCGGCCCTGGTCAACTACCCCTAAGTTCGTCTCAGCTCTTGAGCGCGGGGTCGTGGGTTTGGCGGCGGAGTTCGTCCATGCGCTCGTGTAAGTGGCGGGTAAGTTCGGCGTGTTCGGGTTTGCCGTACAAGTTGTTGCGCTCCCCGGGGTCGCTGGCCAGATCGTACAGCTCGAACTCCTGCGGCTCGTTGTAATAGTGGATGTATTTGTAGCGCGTCGTGCGGATGCCGCGGTTGGGTTTGACTTTTTCGGCGTCGGGGTATTCGTAGTATTCGTAGAGCCAGTCCTCGCGCCACTTCGGCTTCTCGCCTTTCGCTAAGGGCAGCATGCTGTGGCCCTGCATGTGGGATGGAACCGGAAGGCCGGCGAGTTCGAGTATGGTGGGGGCGATGTCGAGGTTAAGCACCATCTCGTCCCGGACTTGGCCGGCGGGGACCATGCGCGGGTAGCGGATCTGCATCGGGACGCGGATGGAGGGTTCGTGCATGAAGCGCTTGTCGTACATACGCCACTCGCCGAGGAAGAAGCCGTGGTCGGCGCAGTGGACGATGGCTGTATCGTCCATCTGGCCGGACGATTCGAGCCAATCGAAAACGCGGCCCAGGTTTTCATCGCACGAGACGAGGCCGGCGTAGTAATCCTTGACGAGCTCCTCGAGGGAGCGCGGGTCGTCGGTGCCGAGGACGGTGGTGCCGATTTTGTTGTCGGCTTCGGCGAAGGCCCGGGGCTTGCCGGGGTAGCCCTTCAAATCGTCATCGAAGGTGTCGGGTTTGGGGATCGGGATGCCGTTGTAGAGGTCGAGATGGCGGCGGGCGCGGTAGAAGGGCGCGTGCGGCGTCTGGAACCAGAGCATGAGGCAGAAGGGCTTTTCGCGCGGTTGCTTGAGCCAGGCGAGCGCCTTGTCGGTCATGAGGTCGTCGGCGTAGGCATTGTAGGTGTCGGGCTCGCCGATTTTCCCGTCGCGGCCTTCGCTGAATTTGGGGTGGTAGTAGTTGGTCGCCGGCGCGTTGAAGGCGAAATAGTAGTCCCAGTAGCGGTCGCGGGCGCCGTTGCCTACGTGGGCTTTGCCGCACATGGCGACTTCGTAGCCGGCTTCGTGGAGGAGTTCGGTGAACAGCGGGATGGAGGAAGGGAGCGGATCGCGGACGTGGTTGCCGAGGGCGCCGGTCGAGTGGGAGTTCATGCCGGTGAGAGTGACGGCGCGCGCCGGGGCGCACAGGGCGTTGGTGACGAAGGCGTTGGTGAAGCGGATGCCTTCGCGGCCGATGCGGTCGTGGTTGGGGGTTTTGAGCAGGGTGTTGCCGGCGATGCTCATGGCGTCGGCGCGCTGGCCTTCGCCGAGCACGAGCAGGAGGTTGGGGCGTTTGCCGTTGGCCGGGGGCGCGGCCTGGAGGGCGGAGGCGAGGCTAAGCGCTCCGGCGCTCGAGGCGAGGAACTGCCGGCGGGTCGAGTGAGGCGAACTGTCGGGCGTGGGCATGATGGCGTTTCCTGGAGGCGGACGATAGGAGCTTACCAACTGTGGTATAGCTGAGCAAGTGAGAATCGCGTAGTTTACGTGTTAAATCCGAGGTTTCGTCACGGATGAAAAGTGAGGTTGAGACACGGCCGGGGGAAGAAATTGAGCGCAAGCGCGCGCTGATTCAACGAGTTGGAGACAGTGAGGCGTTCCGGCGGTCGGCGCGGCTGCGGACGATGTTGCAACATATCGCCGAGTGCACCCTGGGCGGACGCGCGGAGGAATTGACGGAAACCCGGATCGCGGAACGGGTTTTTGGGCGGGAAGATTACCATCCGTCCGAAGACAATGTGGTGCGGGTTTCGGCGAGGCAGTTGCGCACGAAGCTGCACGAGTACTTCGAGACAGAGGGGCGTGACAGCGAGTTTGTGGTTACGATCCCCAAGGGCAGCTACGTAGCAGCGTTCCAGAAGCGCGAGAGCGGGGGCACGGCGGTTGTGGCCGAGGAAGTCGAGCGCGTCTCCCGGCCCCTGGCGCCGTGGCGGAGGTTCGGGTGGGAGGCGTTGGTGCTGGTGCTGGCCGGGTTGGCGGCTTGGTTTTGGGTACAAAACCGGGAACTCCAGGCCGCGGCTGGGGCCAGGGCGCCGGCGGTTCACACCTTATTCGATGCGTTCGTCCGGCCGGGAGGGCCGGCGACGGAGTTGATCGCGACGGATTCGACGCTGGTGCTGGTGCGTGGGGTGATGCGGACGGATGTGACGCTAGAAGATTACGCCAACGGCGACTATTGGGCCAGGGCGGCGAAACGGGCGCCGGAGGCGGTGCGCGACGGTTTACTCGAAGCCCTCCGGAGCCGGCAGATCACGAGCCTGGCGGATTTTCGGATCGCGATGGAGATCGAGCGCGAATATCCGGGGGTGAACCTGCGGGTGCATCATGCGCGGAACCGGCAGGCGCGG
This sequence comes from Bryobacterales bacterium, assembly GCA_027459465.1. Taxonomy (GTDB): domain Bacteria; phylum Acidobacteriota; class Terriglobia; order Bryobacterales; family Bryobacteraceae; genus JAJYKC01. Next base: position 17,018 of record DAIDIH010000355.1, read on the forward strand.
GACTTCGACAATGACGATAACTTCATTGTCGTGGGAAGCTACATGTCGAACCCGTGGGCGGAGATGTTCGAGAAGCAGTTACGCTTCCAGTTCGATAAAAACAATTGCTTGGAAGATGTTTCGGGCTCGCCGAAGTTCTGCTCGGCGGCGGCGCTGCTCGACCGGAGCGAAACCGGGTACGCGCGCGTGGCGATGATCCGGAACGGAAGCCGGGCCGGGAAGGTGCTGCTGATCGCTGGGCTGAATATGGAGTCGACCGAGGCGGCGGGGGAGTTTTTCCTTGACCCGGCTTCGCTGGGCAAGGTATTGAAGGCGCTGGGCGCCAGGAACTTGGAGGAGATTCCCAGCTACGAGATGATTTTGAAGACTTACAACGTGGGTGGGACGGGACGGTCGGCGGAGATCGCGGCGATCCGGAGGGATTAAGAAATGATGCGTCTTGGTGTTTTCGTTGGCTTGGCCGTGGTGGTTCCCGTGGTTCTGGGCGCCGGGGCGGGGGAGCAGTGGAGCCCGCGGAGCGCGGCCGCGTATCTCGATGGACGCGCCGAATGGTGGATGACGTGGAAGCCGGCGGTGCGGGAGCAGGGAACGTTCTGCATTTCGTGCCACACGACGATGCCGTTTGCGCTGGCGCGGCCGGCGCTGGATGCCGAGGCGGGCGCGGGAGGAGCGGATGCCCGCGTGGTAGCGGCGATCGAGAAGCGGGTGCGGGAGTGGAAGGAGCTCCAAGGCAAGACGCCGGAGGCGCAGGGGAGCGAGGCGGTGCTGAACGCTCTGGTTTTGGCGAGCCTGGACGGTAGAAGCGGCCGATTGAGCGATGTAACGCGCCAGGCGTTTGCGAATTTGTGGGCTTTGCAGATCACCGAAGGCGGGGAAAAGGGCGCGTGGCGGTGGTACAACTTTCACGAGCAGCCGTGGGAGGCGGACGACTCGCCGTATTGGGGCGCGGCGCTGGCCGCGGTTGCGGTTGGGACGGCGCCACAGGGGTATGCGAGTTGGCCGGAGAACCGGGAGCGGGTGAAGATGTTGACCGGATACCTGCGGGCGAACGCGGCGAAGCAATCGTTATTTAATCGCGCGGCGCTGCTTTGGGCGGCGGCAAGATTGCCGGGACTGATGAGCGGCGAAGAGCGGGCGGCGGCGATCCGCGACGTGTTCGCGCGGCAGAGAGCCGACGGCGGATGGAGTTCGCCTTCGCTTGTGGTGGATGGGTGGAAGCGGATGGACGGCACGCCGCTCGACACCGGGAGCGACGGATACGCGACGGGGTTCGTGGCTTACGCGATGGAGCAGGCGGGCGTGACGCGGACCGACGCCCGGCTGGCGAAAGCACTGGCGTGGCTCGAAAAGAACCAGGACACGGCGGGTGGCGGTTGGCCGGCGATGTCGCTCAACAAACGACGCGATCCGAACTCGGACATCGGTCGTTTCATGCGGGATGCGGCGACAGGGTATGCCGTGCTGGCGTTAACGTCCGGAGAGTAAGCCGCGCAGGGGCGTCAGTTACGAGTGAATTACGTGTAGTTTCCTTGCGAACGTAGCAGCATCGCGCCACCATGGATCAACCGGTTGAAAGGGGATTCCATGTTGACACGATTGGGAGTGCTTTCGCGCGTAGCCGCGCTTACGGTGCTGGGTCTGGGTGCGGTGAGCGGGCAGGTGGTGACGGCGTCGCTCGAGGGAACCGTAAGCGACCCTACGGGAGCGTCGGTGCCTGGGGCGAGCGTCAAAGTCCGCAACAGCTCCACGAACGTGGAGACGCGTGTCAGCACGGGGCCGGACGGCCGGTATTACGTGGCGTCTCTGCAGCCGGGCGGGCCGTATGTGATCACGGTGGAGGCGGCAGGATTCAAGACGGTGGAGCGCGGGGGGATCACGCTGGAAGTGAACCAGTCGGCGGAGGTGAACCTGACGCTCGAGGTGGGCGCGACGAGCGAGACGGTGCAGGTGACGGGCGCGGCGCCGCTGCTTGAGCCCACTACGGCGGCGATGGGGCAGGTGGTGGACAGCCGGAGTATTCTGAACCTGCCGCTGAACCAGAGGAATGCGTATTCGCTGGTGTACCTGGTGCCGGGCGTGACGGGGAGCACGAACGGACAGTACAACAGCCAGAACATTTCGATCAACGGTGGAAGGCCGGGCAGCACGGACATTCTGGTGGACGGGATTCCGTCGTCGCCGCCGCTGGTGAATCCGATTCAGGGATTTGCGGTGTTTCCGTCGGTGGAGTCCGTGGAAGAGTTCAAGGTGCAGACGAACTCGTATTCGGCGGAGTTCGGGCGGAGCGGGAGCGGGATCATCAACCTGATTTACAAGTCCGGGACGGATTCGTTTCACGGCAGCGCGTTTGAGTTTCTCCGCAACTCGGATCTGGACTCAAATAATTTCTTCGCGAACCGGAACGGCCAGTCGATTCCGAATTTCAAACGCAGCCAGTTTGGCGGGAGCCTGGGAGGGCCGGTGGAGTTGCCGAAGTTGTACCACGGCAAGGACAAGACGTTTTTCTTCGTGGCGTATGAAGGGCTGCGGCAGGGATCGGCGGATACGCTCACGGCGTCGGTGCCGACGGCGCTGCAGCGGACGGGTGATTTCGCCCAGACGGTGAACGCGGCCGGGAAGCCGGTGGTTATCTACGATCCGACGACGACAGCTTCTTCGGGCACGGGCTATGTGCGCCAGCCATTTCCGGGGAATGTGATTCCGGCGAGCCGTATCAATGCCGTGGCCGAGAGCATTATGAAATATTACCCGCTACCGAACGCGGCGGGCGTGGCCAATGGCGGGCTGAACAACTATTTTGCGTCGGGGACGACGGTGGTGAACAGCAACACTCTGGACGCCAAAGTGGATGAGAACATCAACGACCGGAACCGGTTCTTTGTCAGGTACTCGCGGCGCGGCCAAAACCAGCCGGTGACGCCGCTGTTCCCGGCCGCGGACCTGGTGGCGCAGGGCGGCTACACGCAGCCTCAGACCTCGAACAGCGCGGCGTTCGACTACACGTTCACGGCGACGCCAACATTTTTGATGGAGTTCCGGTACGGGTTTTCGCGAACCTTGCTGGCGTTCACGCCCGTAAGCGAAGGATTCAATCCGACGAGCCTGGGATTCCCAAGCTATATCGCGGCGAACGCGGATCAACTCCTGTTTCCCGGGATCGGGCCGGCAGGATATTACACGCTGGGCAATGGAGCGCAAGGGGATTACCGGCATGCCTCCTTTGCGAGCCACTTAGTAAGTCTCAATAACACGAAGGTGCTGTCGGCCCATGTGTTGAAGTTCGGTTTTGAGGGGCGGCTGATGCTGGTGAACGACCTGGAATCGGGCGCGTCGACCGGTAATTACGGCTTTTCGAACGCGATCACGCAGGGGCCGAATCCGAACGTAGCGAGCGCGATCGCCGGGAACTCGATCGCGAGTCTGCTGTTGGGGGTTGGGAACGGGCAGATGACGATCGATTCGAAGAATGCGGCGACGGAGAGTAAGTACTACGCATGGTATTTCCAGGATGACTGGAAGGCCACGAAGCGGCTGACGTTGAACCTGGGCTTGCGGTACGACGTAGAGATTCCGCGAACGGAGCGGTACAACCGGATGGAGACCTTCAATCCGTTTGCCGCGTCTCCGCTGGCGGCCGAGACCGGGCTTGCCGGACTGCGTGGAGGGCTCGTGTATCCCGGGGTCGATGGAAACAGCCGGCTGCAGTTTCAGCCGCAGTGGACTGACTTTGCGCCGCGGCTCGGGTTCGCGTATCAGGCAACGGAGAACACGGTGCTGCGCGGCGGGTACGGGATATTTTACGGCCCGTCGTACCGGCAGGCGGGAGCGACGCTGGGCAACTATGGGTTCAGCAGTACGACGAGTTACGTGGGCAGCCCGAACGGGCTGACGCCTTCGTTGTATCTTACGAATCCCTTTCCGAACGGTCTGAACCCGATTGTGGGCAGCACGCTGGGGCTTCTGACGGGGATCGGGACGTCGTTTGAGACGCCGCTCATGGGAGATAACAACGTTCCGTACAACGAGAACTGGGATTTCGAGGTGCAGCGGCAGTTGCCGGGGAACACGCTGGTGGATGTTTCGTACGTAGGAAGCCACGGGGTGCATTTGAATCAGTCCGGGGAGAACGACTACAACCTGAACCAGTTGACTCCGGCGGCGATGGCGCTGGGAACGCAACTTGAAAAGAGCGTGGCCAATCCGTTCTACGGAATCATCAAGACGGGGCCGCTGGCGGGCAAGACCGTGCCGCAGAGCTATCTTCTGGCCCCGTTCCCCCAGTTCACCGGAGTTTACGCTTCGTTCCTGACGGGAGGTTACTCGGACTATAACTCGATTCAGGTGAAAGTGGAGAAGCGGTTCAGCCAGGGATTGAGCCTGCTGGTGTCGTTTACCGGGCAGAAGCTGATTGATGATTACGCGATTATTTCGAACGTAGGGCGGAACGCGGGAATTCAGAACATCTACGATGGCGCGGCGGAGCGGGCCGTTTCGCCGAACGATATTTCGCGGACGCTGGTTGTAAGTGGGGTGTATGCGCTGCCGTTCGGGCACGGGCAGAGATTCGGGTCGGGTTGGAACCGGGCGGAGGATCTGACTCTGGGCGGGTGGCAGGTGAACGGGATTGCGACGTACCAGACGGGATTTCCGCTGGTATTGACGACGCAGAACACGTCGGGTTCGGGCAGTCTGACGATGCGGCCGAACAACAACGGGCACAGCGCGCTGCTGACGGGGCCGGTGGAGAGCCGGTTGAACGAGTATTTTAATACGGCGGTATTTTCGCAGCCGGCGCCCTTTACGTTTGGCAACACGGGGCGGACGCTTCCGGATGTGCGGACTCCGGGCATGGAGAACATCGACTTCTCGTTGTTCAAGAATTTTCAGGTGACGGAGAAGCTGCAGGCGGAGTTACGGGCGGAGGCTTTCAATTTACTGAACCAGGTCGTGTTCGGGGCCCCGAACTCGGTGTTGACGTCGGGGCAGTTTGGCGTGATTTCGAGCCAGGCGAACACGCCTCGGGAGCTGCAGTTTGCGTTGAAGCTGCTGTTTTAGGGGCAGGTGAGGCCGAGGGCGTACAGGACTTCACCGCGGAGGGTGACGGGCTGCGTCACCCTCCGCGGCGCGGGAGTCGATCCGGAGTGTGAGCCGAGCGCGGGGTCGCCCCGCGATGGCCGGCGAACCGGATCTGTTTACTTATTCCGGCCTTTGCCGCCTCCGCCGCCTGTCCCTCCAATGATGCAGACATCGAGATAGGCCAACTGGTTGCCCTTGTCGACTTCCCCGACGTAGAGCGGCAAGCTGGTTTCACTCGGAGGCGGGGGC
>DAIDIH010000356.1 GCA_027459465.1 Bryobacterales bacterium
CGGGGAACGCGGCGGCAGGGAAGGCTGACTACAACAAGGCTTGTAAGAGCTGTCACGGCGCCGACGGTAAGGCAAATCCCGCCATTGAGAAGATGATGAAGGTCGAGATGAAGGACCTGAAGTCGCCCGATGTTCAAAAGATGAGCGACGCCGATCTCAAGAAGATCATCGAGGAGGGGCAGGGGAAGATGAAGCCGGTGAAGAGTCTTTCCGGATCGGCGGTGGACGACGTAGTTGCCTACATGAAGACGCTGAAATAGCAGCGAGTTTGCGCCGGTACGCGCGCCAATTGTAGCGGAATGGCGCATCGCGGCGGGCCCGGGGCCGTTTGGGTGCGGTTCCGGGCCGAAATCTTGAGTTCGTGCTTCGGCACGCCGGTTGCAATATCCAAGGCGGAAAGGTGCGAGCATGAACGGCTTCAATCGGATCCTGTTTCCCACGGACTTCTCGCCGCAAGCGGAGGCGGCGGTGCCCTTTGTCCGGGAGATGGCGCTTCGGCACGGGGCTTCCATCGCGCTGCTGCATGCGGTTTATATCCCTGCCTACGCGTATCCTCCCGAGATCGCTTTGCCTCCCGCAGCCATCGACCCGGCGGGATTTGTCGAGACGGGGTCGGAGTTACTTGAGCAGTTTGCCAAACGCCATTTCAGTGATCTGCCGAGCGTCAACTGTGTGAGCCGTTACGCGGCGGCCGGCGATCCGGCGACGCTAATTACCGATTTTGCGCACGAGCGGAACATCGATCTGATCATGCTTCCAACGCATGGTCTCGGAGTGTTTCGCCGTTGGCTGATCGGCTCGGTCACGGCCAAGGTCTTGCATGACGCGCACTGCGCCGTGTGGACCGGCGTTCACGTGGAGGAACCTCCGGTGGGGCAGCATCCACGGATCCGGACCATTCTGTGCGCGATCGACGTGCAGCCGTCGGCGGAGGATCTGATCGTACAGGCGCTACGCCTGGCCAGCAAGCATACGGCGACGGTGTTTCTCGTCCATTGCGTGCCGGGGCCCGAGGTGGGTCCCGAGCGTTATTTCGACCAGACGCTGGAGCGGAGTCTGATCGCGGCGGCGCGGGGTGAAATCGCCGGCATGCAGCAGCGGTTACAGACGTCGCTCGAGGTGTGTGTGGCGGCCGGGAGCGTATCGCGCGTGATCCACCAGGCAGCGGTGCGTCACAGCGCGGACGTGATTGTGGCGGGCCGCGGGCGTCTGCAGCAGCCCTTCGGACGTCTGCGGACGAACGTTTACTCGATCGTCCGTGATTCCCCGTGCCCGGTGATCAGTTACTAACCCGAATGGAGGAACGCGGCGCGGCTGCACCGCGAGGGTGCTACAGGAGGCCGTGCTTCTTCATCTTGTAGCGGAGAGCATCCCGACCGATGCGCAGCGCGCGGGCGGCTTCCGACTGGTTGCCGCCGGCGCGTTCGAGCGCCTCAGCAATCAGTTGTTTCTCGTGGGAGGCCAGACTCTCCGGCGTAGCGCCTTCCACAAGAGAAGGCTGGCCTCCGGCCGCATCGACAAGATACTGCGGGAGGTCGACTACATCGATCGCGTCGCCGGAGGCGATCATGCAGGCGTGTCCGATGACGTTCTCCAGTTCGCGCACGTTACCCGGCCACTCATGCCTGGAAAGAACGATCTGGGCGCGACGGGTAAGAGCCCGGACATTCTTCCCGAACTGCTGCGAGAACTTGTCGAGGAAGTGCCGCGCCAGTAGCGGAAGATCTTCTTTGCGCTCGCGGAGAGAGGGGAGGTGAATCTCGACCATCGTGAGCCGGTAAAAGAGGTCTTCGCGGAACAGGCGGTCGGCCACGGCCTTGCGCAGATCGTGATTCGTGGCGGCGATCACCCGAACATCGACGCGTTTGGCGGTCAGGGAGCCGACGCGCTGCACTTCCTGGTTCTGGAGCACGCGCAGGAGCTTCGCTTGCGTGCCAAGCGGCATGTCACCGATCTCATCGAGAAAAATAGTGCCGTGGTTGGCGTGTTCGAAAAGGCCCATTTTGTCGGAGGTGGCGCCGGTGAACGCGCCGCGGACGTGGCCGAAGAGTTCGCTTTCAAACAGCGATTCGACGACGGCCGAGCAGTTGAGGACGACGTGCTCCCGGCCTGCGGCGGGGCTCAGATTGTGGATGGCTCGAGCGACGAGGTCCTTGCCGGTTCCGGTTTCGCCGGTAATGAGCACGCTGCGGAAGTGGGGGGCGATCCGGCGGACGCGTGCGAACACCTCAGCCATTGCCGCGCTCTGTCCGACAATGCCCTCGAACTGGCAGCTTTCCAGCAGTTCGCGCTCGAGGTCGCCGGCGCGCATGCGTTTGCGGGCCTCGGTGACGAGTTTCCCCACCCGTTCGCGCACGACCGAGGGCTGAAGCGGCTTGGCGAGGTAGTCGCAGGCCCCGCGGCGGATCGCGTCGACGGCTGAGTCGGTCGAGTAATGCGCCGTCATCAGCACGACGTCGATGGTGGGGTCGAACTCAAGGGCGCGGTCGAGTACCTGAAGGCCGTCGAGTTTCGGCATGACGAGGTCCGTCAGCACGATCTGCGGGCGGTGGTCCTGGATCAGGCTGAGGCCGTGCTCGGGATCGTCCGCCGTGAGAATGCGCAGACCGGGTTGGCGGAGCGCGGCGGCGAGCATTTCGAGGCTGCCCGGGTGGTCGTCGATGATGACCAGTGTCGGCTCGGTTTCCTTTATGTCCTCAGGGTTAGTAATCGCTCCACCTCCGCGCGAAGTCCGGCGATAGACACCGGTTTGGACACATAACCGTCAAAGCCCTCCGCCATGGCCCGTTCGCGGTCTCCCTGCATGGCATTGGCGGTGAAGGCGAGAAAAGGGGTGCTGGCGAAACGCTCGTCGGCGCGCAGGGTACGAAGGGTCTCGAAACCGTCGAGGCCGGGCATGCGCAGGTCCAGAATAACCAGGTCCGGGGATTCCGTTCGTGCCTTCGCCACCGCTTCCAGTCCGTCGCACGCTAAAATCACCTCATAGCCGCCGTGAGAGAGGACTGCGCGCGCCCACTCCCGGCCCGCGGCCCGGTCTTCAGCCACCAGAATCCGCTTCATATCCGGAACCTGCCCAGTGGTCATCGCCGCGCGGCAGCGTGAACCAAAACCTGCTTCCCTTGCCCAATTCGCTTTCAAGCCAGATCTTGCCACCGTGCATCTCGACCAGATGTTTCGTGATGGCCAGGCCGAGACCCGTTCCTTCGCGCACGCCCCGCGTGGTGGGTCCGAGCTGGTGAAACTTATCGAACACCGACTTCTGGCTTTCGGCGGCGATGCCGATCCCAGTGTCGCTGACCAACACGCGGATGAAGCTGTCCTGGGCGGCAGCCTCGACACGAATGGATCCGTCCTCCGGAGTGAACTTCACCGCATTACTCAGCAGATTGTACAGAATTTCCTTAAAGCGTACCCGGTCCGCGTCGACCTCGAGATCTTCGGGGATCTCCGTCTCAACGCGCAGGCCCTTGGCTTCGGCCTGCGGGCCAATGCTGGCCAGCACTTCTCCGGCCGCCGGGGCGATCTCGAACACTTCGCGCCGCAAGTCCAGTTTTCCGGCTTCGATCTTGCTCAAGTCGAGGACGTCGTTGATAAGTTCCAGCAGGTGGAGCGAGTCGCGGCGGATATGCTCGACGAACCGCTTTTGGGGTTCGTTCAGCGGGCCTTCGAGTTCTTCGGCCAGTAGTTCGGCAAAGCCGATGATGGTGTGCAATGGCGTTCGCAGTTCATGGCTCACGCTGGCCAGGAACTCGCTCTTCAGCCGGTTTGCGCGCTCGACTTCCCGGTTGCGCTGCTCGAGTTCGGCGTTGGCGGCGTGAATTTTCTCTTCGGCAAGTTTGCGGTCCGTGACGTCGCGTATGATCGCGGTGACGCGGAAGCCTTCGTCGGCACGAACCGGGCTGAGGCTGATCTCGACCGGGAACAAAGTGCCGTCCTTGCGGACCGCATGCAAGGGTAGGCCCTGCCCCATGGGGCGGACGCGAGGCTCGGCCCAATAGTGCGCACGGTGTTCGCGATGGCGCGCCTTGGCCGAATTTGCCAGCAGCATTTCGACGCTCCGGCCGAGCATTTCCTCGCGCCGGTAACCGAAAATGCGCTCGGCCGACGCGTTTGCGAGAACCATGGTGCCGTCTTCGTCGACCTCGATAATTGCGTCCGGGGCTGCTTCGAGCAGTTCCCGGAATCGTCCCTCGGCCTTGACGCGGGCGTTGGCTTCCCGCTCGCGCGCCCGCGCCCTCTCCTGCTCGGCGACTGCTGCGTGGCGCGGTGTGTCATCAGCAATCACCGCGAGCAGTCCCCCCTGTTGGCGTCTCGAAGCCCAGATCCGCAATTCGATCTGATTGCCGGTTCGCCCCTGAAATTGCAATCCGAGTCCATCGGAAGGCTCGTGAAGCAATCCGGCGTCCAGGGCTCGCTCGACGTCTTTCAGCGCCGAAGCGAGGGCCAAAGGTGGGGTGTGTCCAAGCACATCGGAGGCCTCATACCCGAGCAGACGGGATGCCCCAGGACTCCAAAGGGTAATGACGCCCGTGCGATCCGTCCCCACCAGGCCCAAGGGGTGGGCACGCCAGATCTGCTCGAAAAGCTCGCGTTCTTCCAGGCTTCCGAGTTCCGTCACCGGATTGCTTTTAGGTACTGCCATTGCGTCTTTTGGCGCTCCGCTGGGTCACTTCGCGCAGTCTCGTTGCCGACCTCATTCTATCATTAAGGATTGAAGAGCCTTCGGCACACATCGCGAAGGAATGCCCGCGGCGCGGCGCTGGACACGCGGACCGGAAATGTCATATAGTTCCGGTCATGAAATTCTACGGCCTTCTATTTCTTATTACGGCGCTGGCCACGGCGGGCGAATCCGGAAAGGTGGATCTGTGGCATGGGGCCAAGGTGGTATCGGAGGCGCTGCCGGCGGGGCCGGGTCTCGAAACCGCGGTTCTAGCCAAGTACGGAAATCATTCGGTGATGGTGATCCGCCGGCAGAAAACCGGGCAGGTGGAACTGCACCAGACGCAAACCGACATCATGATCGTCGAGAGCGGTTCGGGGGAGTTGCGAACCGGCGGCACGATGGCGGATGCGAAGACGACTGCGCCGAACGAATTGCGTTCGGACGAGATGAGAGGCGGCACGAGCCGGCGCGTTGTTCCGGGGGACGTCATTCACATTCCGGCGAATGTCTCGCATCAGGTAGTGCTCAAATCGGGCGAGACGATTGCCTATGTGACCATCAAGGTGGACGCGCGCTGAGGCGGGCTCATCGCGCCTTACGCCGGGACGGGCGTTTTTTGGGGATGGCCGGCAGTTCGGCTGCGAAGGCCATCTCGATGAGTTCAGCCTGCTCGGCGTTGTGGCGCTTGAGCGAGCCGGGCGCCGGGCTGGCGCTCTCCAGTCGTCCGGCGTAGCCGAGCGTGCGACCGGCCGGATCGAGCAGGGGCCGGAACCACTCGCGCACGAAGCGCCATGCGCCCATGTTTCGCGGCTCTTCCTGGACCCAGCGAACTTCGGAGTTAGCGGGATACAGAGCGAGCGCATCGCGCATCTTGGCTTCGGGGAAAGGATAATACTGCTCCAGCCGGACGATCGCCGTGTCATTGGCTTTGCGTTCTTCGCGGGCGGCGAGCACGTCAAAGTAGACCTGGCCGGAGCAGACCAGGACGCGCTTCACGTTCTCTGCGGCCACGCCGCGGTCAGGCAGCACTTCTTCGAAGGTTCCCGTAGTGAAGTCGGCCAGAAGGCTGGTGGCGCGCGGATTTCGAAGCATGCGCTTGGGCGTGAACAGAATCAGCGGCTTACGCATGCCGCGGCCTTGCGGGCCGCCAACCATCTGGCGGCGCAGCAGGTGGAAGTACTGGGCTGGGACGGTGCAGTTGCAGACCTGCATGTTGTCCTCCCCGCAGAGCTGCAGGAAGCGCTCGATGCGGGCGCTGGAATGCTCGGGGCCCTGTCCTTCCTGGCCGTGCGGCAGAAGCAGGACGAGCCCGCTCGGCTGCGCCCACTTGGTCTCGGCGGTAGCGATGAACTGATCGATCATGATCTGTGCGCCGTTGGCGAAGTCGCCAAACTGCGCTTCCCAGAGCACCAGCGTGGAAGGATCGGCGACGCTGTAGCCGAACTCGAAGCCCATTACGGCGTACTCGCTGAGTGAGCTGTCATAGACTTCGAATCGAGCCTGGTCCGGCGCCGCATGCTGGAGCGGAATGTAGGGCCGGCCGTTCTCGTAGTCGAAGAACTTGATGTGGCGTTGACTGAAAGTTCCACGACCGCTGTCTTGGCCGCTGAGGCGGACCGGCGTGCCTTCAAGGACCAGGCTGCCGAAGGCGATAGCTTCGCCGGTGGCCCAGTCAATTGGCGTGCCCTCCAGGATCTGGCGGCGCTTGTCAACGACGCCCTTCAGCTTCGGATGCAGGTGAAAGTCGGCCGGTAGCTCCGTCATCTTTTGGACGACGCGTTCGAGCAGCGCGGGCGAGATGGCGGTTTGGGCGGCTTCGGTGCGCGGCTTGAGCTCGGCTTCGGGCGCGGTCAGGCTGTCGACGTGATAGCGCTCCCCACCTTTCTTACTTTCGTCATAGATCGCGTTGAGGCGGCCGGAAACCGCTTTACGCATCGTGGTAACCGCAGCCTCGTCGACGAGGCCGGAAGCGACCAGGGTGCGCGCGTACTGCACCGCGGCCGAAGGATGCGTCTTGATCTTGCGGTACATCAGTGGCTGGGTGTAGCTGGGGTCGTCCGCCTCGTTGTGGCCGTGCCGACGGTAGCACACCATGTCGATGACGACGTCCTTTTTGAACTGCTGGCGGTAGTCGAAAGCTAGCTGCGCGGCGCGCACGCACGCCTCGGGGTCGTCGGCGTTGACGTGGAAGATCGGCGCCTGGACGGCGCGGGCGATGTCGGTTGAGTAGGTCGCGGTACGTCCCTCAGAAGGATCCGTAGTGAAGCCAATCTGGTTATTAATAACGAGATGCAGTGTGCCGCCGGTCTTGTAGCCTTTGAGCTGCGACAGATTCAGCGTTTCGGCCACTACGCCCTGGCCGGCAAACGCGGCGTCGCCGTGGATGAGCAGGGGGATGACGCGGGTGCGTTCGACGTCTCCGGCGCGGTCCTGCCTGGGCCGGACGATACCTTCGACGACTGGGTCGACGGCTTCCAGGTGGCTTGGATTGCAGACCACGGAAAGGGCCACTTCGTGCCCTGAGGTCGTTTTGCGGACGCCACTGGCGCCGAGGTGGTATTTCACATCGCCGGAGCCTTCAATCGACTCGGGGTCGCCGCCCTCGAACTCGCTAAACACCTGCACCATCGACTTGCCGATGATGTTGGCGAGCACGTTCAGACGGCCGCGATGGGCCATGCCGATCACGATTTCATGCACGCCGCCCGCGCCAGCCCGCTCAACGAATTCGTCAAGAATCGCGATGGCTGCTTCGCCGCCTTCCAGGCCGAAGCGTTTGTGGCCGACGAAGCGGGTCCCAAGGAAGTGCTCAAACTCCTCGGCTTCGATGAGTTGCTCCAGAATCCGGCGGCGCACTGTATCGCCGAGCGGCCACTGGTTCATTTCGGGCTCCATGCGATCCTGCAGCCACTGCTTCTGGTCCGGATGCTGGATGTGCATGAACTCGCAGGTCAGCGTGCCGCAGTAAGTTTTGCGGATCGCCTCCAGGATTTCGCGCAGCGTGGCGGTGTGCGAACTGCCCTTATGCACCTGCAGCGTGCCGACGGTGAAAACCTGGTCCAGATCTCCCGTCGTGAGCCCGTAGGTTTCCGGGTCGAGTTCGGGGTGCTCCTCGCGGTGCATCAGGCCGAGCGGATCGAGGTCCGCCATCAGGTGGCCGCGAACGCGGTGCATGTGGATCAGATGCATCACCGCGCCCTGCTTTTCCACGAGTTCGGCGCTCACGGCGGCTGGAGCGGCAGCCGGTTGAGCGGCGGCCGCGGGAACCGCCGGAACCGGCATAGTGCTCCAGGTGGCCGGCTTTGCGGACACGCTCATGGCGTGCATCAGCCTCGGGTAGAAATCGTCCGCGCCCTCGAGAAGGGCCTGAAGGCGCGCGAGGAACATCCCGGATTCCGCACCCTGGATCACGCGGTGGTCGTAGGTGCAGGTGATCATCATGACCTTCGAAATGCCCAGGGCTGCGCGGGCGGCTTCGTTCAGCGCGCGGTATTCTGCCGGGTATTCGATGGCGCCGGTGGCGATGATCGCTCCCTGGCCGGGCATCAGGCGCGGCATCGAGCCGTAGGTTCCGACGGTGCCGGGGTTCGTGAGCGAAATCGTCGTTCCTTCGAAGTCGGCAAGCGTGAGTTTTCCTTCGCGCGCG
>DAIDIH010000357.1 GCA_027459465.1 Bryobacterales bacterium
CGGCTGGGCCGGGGGCCGAGTTCGGCGGTGAAGATAAGCTGGGAGGGGCGGAGGCTCTTGGTGGGAACGCGGCCAAAGGCGTTTTCGAACAGCGTCTGCGCTTCCTCGATGATAATTCCCGAGAACCGCAGCTCAAGCAGATCGTGGACCGGCATGACCCCGCGGCGCTCGGGCATGCCCACAACGATGCGGTCAGGTTTGATCTGCGGGATCAAACGACGGATATCGGCCAGTTCGCCCAGTAACGGTACGGATGCAGAATCCATACCGGCAGGATCCTCGGCGAGGTAGCCGACCACCTGTAAGCCCATCTCCGGCCGTTCCGCAAGGCGGTCAACGATGTCGGACGCCAGCGGGGACCAACCGAGAAAAAGCAGGCGGCTCCGGCGGAGGGTACGCAGTACGAGAACCTCATACAGGATGCGCCATGAGGGCAGCAGGATCAGCATGAGGGAACTGCCGAAGATCATGATCCATTTGGGAAGCGTGACCGAGGTCAGGTGGCCGTAGGTAAGCGTCGCCTGAACGAGGAACGCTATCCCCAGAACGAGGCAGATCTGCTGGACCAGCAGAATCTTGCTCTGGATCCGAAACTTCCAGTACAAATCGTGGAAGTAAATGCCTAGAATGACACAGCCCGCCACGACCCCAATCCGAAGCAGGCCGTTCTCGTCAAGGAAGAAAACTTCAGGGACAACACCGGGGGTGAGGAAGGCAGCGAGGGCGTAGCAAAAGAAGATGAGGATGGCTTCCGACACTAGCAGACCAAGCACACTGGCCGGAATAAACACACGAAACAGGCGGATCATACGCGGAAAATCTTGCCCACAGGAGACTCTATCATACCCGCCCTAGGAAATTCGCGCCATCATTTTGAAAATGCGGCAGTAAATCGCTGTAGAGTGAATCGGGGGAGAGTAGGAAAACAGGCATATAGACGGCGAGGCGGGGAGGGCAGGCTGAGTGGGCTCCGATGCGGTTGACTGGACGGCAAGGAATGGGGATAATGAATTCAGACCTAAACAGTCTTAGATTATGCTGAAGCTGACCAAGAAGGCCGACTACGGCCTGATAGCCATCAAGCACCTGGCGGTGCGGGCGGCTCAGGGCGAAGGCGGCGGTGCGGCCAGCGCCAAAGAGATTGCGGAGTGCTATGGGATTCCGCTGCCTTTGCTTTCCAAGATCCTGCAAAAGCTGGTTCGGGCCGGCCTGCTGGCTAGCGAGCAGGGGACCAATGGCGGATACCGGTTGGCGCGGCCGGCTGAGACGGTCAACGCGCTTGAAGTCATCCGCGAGATTGACGGACCGATCATTCTGACAGCCTGCTTCACCGAGCATGGCGAGTGCAGCCACACGGAGCGGTGTAGTGTTCGAGAGCCGCTGCGGAAAGTACACGAGGGTATCCTCCAGCTTTTGGCGAGCATCACAATGGATGTGATGGCGCGCGACGACGAAGCGCCGCGCCTGTATGGTCTGGAACTGCCTGGCGGGATCGCTGCGGCGGGGACGCGACACGAAGGAACAACGGGATTATGAAGCTGCCGATTTACATGGACAACCACGCGACGACGCCGATGGACCCGCGCGTCTTCGAGGCGATGAAACCCTACTTCACCGAGCATTTCGGCAATGCGGCAAGCCGGAATCACTCTTTCGGTTGGGAAGCCGAGGAAGCGGTGGAAAAGGCACGGAAGCAGATTGCCGAACTGATCGGCGCCACGGCGAAGGAAATTGTTTTTACGAGCGGGGCGACTGAGTCCAACAACCTGGCGCTGAAAGGCGCCGCCGAGATGTATGCCGAAAAGGGCAACCACATCATCACGGCGGCAACCGAGCACAAGGCGGTGCTCGATACCTGTAAGCATTTGGAAAAGCACGGGGTCCGCGTGACATACCTCCCGGTGAAACAGGACGGCTTGGTGGATCTCGACATGCTGCGCGACGCGATTACGGACAAAACGATCCTGATCAGCGTGATGTACGCCAGTAACGAGATCGGGGTGATTCAGCCCGTTGCGGAAATCGGCAAGATCGCCCACGAACGTGGGGTCTTGTTCCACAGCGACGCGGTGCAGGCCGTGGGCAAAGTGCCCGTGAACGTGTTGAAGGACAACATCGACATCATGTCGCTCACTGCGCATAAGCTGTATGGGCCGAAGGGCGTGGGGGCGCTGTATGTGCGGCGCAAGAGCCCGCGCGTACAACTGGCCGCGCAGATGGATGGAGGCGGACACGAGCGCGGGATGCGCTCCGGGACGTTGAACGTGCCGGGCATTGCAGGGTTCGGCGAAGCCTGCGAGATCGCGCGTCGCGAGATGCCGGAAGAAAGCGCGCGGCTCAGAGCGCTGCGGGACAAGCTGCGCGCCAAGCTCGAAAGCGAACTGGACGAGGTCTATATCAATGGCACCATGGAGAGCCGGCTGCCGCACAACCTGAACATCAGCTTCGCCTATGTGGAAGGCGAGTCGTTGCTGATGGGGATCAACGACGTGGCGGTATCGAGCGGCTCGGCTTGCACGTCCGCAACCTTAGAACCCAGTTACGTTCTAAAGGCGCTGGGGGCGGGCGACGACCTGGCGCATTCCTCAATCCGGTTCGGGCTCGGACGGTTCAACACGGAGGAGGAAGTGGACTACGTAGGAAACAAGGTGGTCGACGTGGTGAAGAAGCTGCGCGAGCTTTCACCGCTCTACGAGATGGCTAAGGAAGGGATCGACCTGACGAAGGTGGCCTGGACCGCGCACTAAAAACGAAGACGAGGAGAGGAAATGGCATATTCGAACAAAGTTCTCGATCATTACAACCACCCGCGCAATGTCGGTTCTCTCGACAAGAGCGACCCGAACGTCGGCACTGGCATGGTGGGCGCGCCGGAATGCGGCGACGTCATGAAGCTGCAGGTGAGGGTCAACCCGGAGACGGGCATCATCGAGGAAGCGAAGTTCAAGACGTTCGGCTGTGGGTCGGCGATCGCGAGCTCGTCGCTCGCCACGGAGTGGCTGCACGGTAAGTCCGTCGACGAAGCGCTGGCGATCAAGAACACGGACATTGTGAATGAGCTGAGCCTGCCGCCGGTGAAGATTCACTGTTCCGTGCTGGCTGAGGATGCGATCAAGGCGGCGATCGCGGACTACAAAAAGAAAGTGGGCGCGAAGAGCGACTCGGTGGCGGCCCGGTAAGAGGCGAGGTTGGCAATGATTTCGGTTACGCCCAAGGCAACAGCGAAGATCCGGGAGGCGTTCGAGCGCGAGCACGTCCAGGGTGGGCTGCGGCTGGGCGTGTTGGGCGGGGGATGCTCCGGGTTGAGCTACCTGTTCAAGTTCGAGCCAAAGCCGCGGCCCACGGACAAAGTGTTCGAGTTCGAGGACGTCAGGGTGTTTGTGGATCCTAAGAGCTTTCTGTATCTGGACGGAATGACGCTCGACTGGAAGGACTCGCTGATGCACTCCGGCTTTGCCTTCGACAACCCCCACGCCAAGAAGAGTTGTGGCTGCGGAACGTCGTTTTCAGCGTGAACGGATACTACGAACTGCTGGGGGTCGAGCGGAAGCTTTCGCTCGACCCGGCAGAACTCCAACGGCGATTTTACGAGCGAAGCCGCGAGTGGCATCCGGATAAGTTCGCGCGCAAGAGCGAGGCGGAGCGGCAACGGGCGCTTGATAACTCCTCGCGGCTCAACGATGCTTATAGGACCTTGCGCGACCCGGTGAAGCGGGCGCAGTATGTGCTGTCCGAAGAAGGCTTCGATATCGGCGAACAGCGAGCGAAGGACGTGCCGGCGGAACTGCTGGAGGAGGTATTCGAGTTGAACATGGCGCTCGAGGAGCTCCGGAGCGGCGACGAGACGGCGAGGGAATCGCTCGAAGCCGCCCGATCGAATTTCGAACGCATGCTGGCTGAGGTGGATCGAAGGATGGGCACTCTGTTTGAGGCTTGGGACACGACGCCGGCCCGGGAGACCTTGGCTGAGCTTCGCGGGCTCTTGAACCGCCGCAAGTACATTCAGAACCTCATTCAGGAAGTAGACAAGGAACTGGCGCCGGCCGCCTGACAACCAGATGGGAACCTTTCAAATCGATTTTGGCAAGCGGGACCGGGTAATCGGGATCGACCTGGGGACCACCAACAGCCTGGGGGCTTTTTACGACCTCGCAGGACCGAAAATTATCCCCGGCGATGATGGCTTGAACCTGGTGCCGAGCATCGTGTCTGTCAAGGACTCGGGCGAGGTCGTAACGGGAAACACGGCGCGGGAGTTACTCCTCACGCATCCCGAGCGGACCGTCTACAGTGTGAAGCGGCTGATGGGGCGCGGGCTGGCGGACATCCAAGAGGAGTGCAAGCGCTTTCCCTTTCCTGTTGCCGAGGGCAGCGAGCAGGTTCTCCGGCTGCAGTTGGGCAATAAGCGGCTGACGCCTCCGGAAGTATCGGCTTACGTTCTGGTTCAGCTAAAGAAGAATGCCGAAGCCTTTCTCGGCGAGCCCGTAACGAAAGCGGTGATTACGGTCCCGGCTTACTTCAACGACGCGCAACGGCAGGCGACGAAGGACGCCGGACGCATTGCAGGTCTGGAGGTGCTGCGTCTCGTCAACGAACCGACGGCGGCGGCGCTGGCCTACGGCCTGGACAAGCGCAAAGAAGGCATCGTCGCCGTGTATGACCTGGGCGGCGGGACCTTCGATATCTCGATCCTGAAGCTCCATGACGGGATTTTTGAGGTTCTGGCGACCAACGGCGATACGCACTTGGGCGGGGACGACATCGACAATCTGCTCATTGAAATCGCGCTGGAAGACATCCAAAGCGAGTGGGGAGAGCCGCTGCGCGGGGACAAAGAGGGCGTACAGAGGCTGCGGCGGGCGGTGATTGCCGCAAAGGAGAAACTGTCCTTCGTCCCAGAAGCCACAATTGACCTCGAATACAAGGGCAAGAAGTACCAGCGGAGGCTGGACCGGTCGTTGTTTGAGAAACTGGTCGCCCCGGTGGTCGACCGCACTCTTGGTCCCTGCCGGGACTGCATGAAAGATGCCGGTCTAACCGCTGAGCAGATCGATGAAGTCGTACTCGTAGGCGGATCAACCAGAATTCCGATGGTGCGGTCGGCGGTAGCGGCCCTGTTCCGGGCACAGCCGCATACGGATTTGAATCCGGATGAAGTCGTGGCGCTGGGCGCCGCCGTACAGGCCGGAATCCTGTCGGGTGAGATCGACGACAAGCTGCTGCTGGACGTGACGCCGCTGTCGCTCGGCATCGAGACGATGGGCGGAGTGGTGTCCAAGCTCATCCACCGCAATTCGACGATTCCGGCGAGCGCAACCGAAGCGTTTACGACAGCCGTTGACGGACAGCGAAATGTCTTGATTCACGTCGTGCAAGGCGAGCGGGAACTGGTGAAGGACTGCCGCAGCCTGGCGCGGTTCGACCTCAAGGACATTGAGCCCATGCCGGCGGGACTGGCGCGGATTGAAGTGCGGTTCCTGATCGACGCCAATGGAATTCTCAACGTGACAGCGCGGGACCAGCGCACGGGAAGGGAAACGGGCGTCGAGGTGAAGCCTTCTTACGGCCTGACTGACGAGCAGGTTGAGAGGATGATTCTCGAATCCTACGAACACGCCGAAGAAGACATCGAGGCGCGGCAAGTGCGGGAGGCACAGGTGGAGGCCGACAACATTTTGCGCGCGGTGGAGAAAGCGAAGCATAACGACGCCTGGTACGAACTAAGCGACCCGGAGCGGGCAGCGGCGGAGCGGGCAGTGAACGAACTGCTGGTGGTCTATCACTCCGTTGATCACAACTTGATTCGTGAGAAGATCGATGCCCTGAACGAGGCTACGCGGACGCTCGCCGAGCGAATGATGAACACGGCGGTGGGAGCGGCACTGAAGGGGACCAAGATCTGAGACCATGGCAAAGCTTACCTGGGACCGCGTGGACGACATCGCGCTGAGCCTCTATGAAAAGTTTCCCGACACCGACCCGACACATATCCGCTACACGGATTTGCACAAATGGATCACCGAGTTGGATGGATTCGCCGATGACCCTATGAAGTCAACTGAGGGAATCCTCGAGGCGATCCAGATGGCGTGGCTCGAGGAATATCAAGACAGCCGGAACTAGAGACATGGCGGAGACCGAAACGGCGACGCTTGCTGGTGGTTGCTTCTGGTGTCTGGAAGCGGTGTACCAGGAACTGGAAGGCGTGGTTTCGGTGACCAGCGGGTACATGGGCGGAGATGTGGTTCGGCCGTCCTACGAGCAGGTATGCACGGGGACGACCGGTCATGCCGAGGTCGTTCAAGTGAAGTACGACCCTGCCCGGCTGAGCTACGAGGAATTGCTCGAAGTTTTCTTCGGTATTCACGACCCTACGACAAAGGACAGCCAAGGCAACGACATCGGGCCGCAATACCGATCGGCGATCTTTTTTCATAACGAGGCGCAGCGGGAAGCAGCAACGGCGATGGTGCAGCGGTTAGAGCGCGAGCAAGTGTTCCCCTCGAAGATCGTGACCGAAGTAGCTCCAGCAGGTGAGTTCTATGCTGCTGAGGATTACCACCAAAACTACTTCCGCAGTCACGCGGAGCAGCCCTACTGCGCTTACGTTGTTTCCCCGAAAGTAGCCAAGTTCCGGAAGCGATTTGCGGGGCGGCTCGTGCGAACGCAGCCGGCACGTAACCCTACGCCGCAGAACACGTAAGAGAAAGCCGGCGCGAACGCATCTTCATCCAATTGAAGCCAGTGCACTCGAGTTGAGTTCTCCCGGCGCTCGGAGAGCTGTCGTGGGACGAGAGATCCCGAGTAACTCATGCGGAGCCGATGGAAGAGCTATCGGGAAGGCTTTGACATGGGGCCATTCGCAGCCGAAGCGCCAGAGGCCAAGGGATACCGTATACTCACGATAGTTGGCCGCGAGGGGCCCCGACATCCCTCCCGTGCCCTTCGTCTCGGATGAAATAACACGGAGGAGACAGATGTCGCTGAATGAGGTGGCGCCGATCAGTGTATTGGTGGTGGACGACGAGGAGGGTATCCGGGGCTTGCTCTCGGAGGCGCTTCGTCAGGCGGGGTTCCGTGTGTTGACGGCGCCGAACGGCGAGAACGTTCCGGAGATGTGCCGGAAGGAAGACATCCGGTTGGTAGTCACAGACCTCGTGATGCCTGAGCGAGAAGGGTTAGAGACGATCCAAGCGTTGCGCCGGGAGTTTCCGCGAATCCGTATTCTGGCGATGTCCGGGAAATTCATCGGCACGGGGCTGAGAGCGGCGCAGATGCTAGGCGCCGACGAGACGATCGCCAAGCCGTTTGAACTGGCGACCGTCGTTTCGGTCGTCCGGCGACTGTTAGACCAAGACGCTTGACGTAAAGTCTAACCGAGGTACTATTAGGCGTATGCGAACCCTCACCTTGTTGCTGAGCGCGCTTGTGTTGAGCGCGACGGCGTTTGCCGCCGGACCGGAATGGCGCCAACTCTTCGATGGAAAAGATCTGAACGGCTGGAAGCATGTCGGACCCGGTGGGATGACCGTAGAGGATGGACTGATCCATACGCACGGCGGGATGGGATTGCTGTACTGGACGGGCGGCAAGATCGGCGACTGTGTACTGAAAGTGGAGTACAAGATGCGCGATTTCAACGACAACTCAGGCGTTTATATCCGGATTCCGATCGAGCCGCGTGAAGCCTGGATGCCGGTGAATTACGGCTACGAGGTGCAGATCGACAACCACCCGGAGACGAGCAAAGAGGACGAGTACCACGTCACCGGAACGCTCTACTCGCTCACCAAGCCGCTAGCGTTTCCGGGTAAGCCGGGGCCTCAGTGGAATACCATGGAAATCACACTGGATGGGCCGCGGACAATCGTGTCCGTGAATGGCGTGAAGGTGACCGACTACACCGAAGGGCAGCCAGTCCCGCCACAAAAGCTGAGTTTCGAGCCGATCCGCGGGCCCCGGCCGAACGAGGGATGGTTCGGGCTGCAGAACCACAGCGATAACGACATCGTCTTCTTCCGTTCGGTGGCGATACGGAAACTGCACTAAACCAGAGCGTGGAACCTGCACGGCGGCCGCTCGTCGTGATCTGCACCGGCGGGACGATCGAGAAGGTATATTCCGAGCCGGACGGGCAAGTGCGCAACCTGGACGGCAAGATCGACCGCTACCTGAGCCTGCTGCGGTTACCGGACCTCGACATCGAAACCATCCGGCTCATGAACAAAGACAGCCTGGAGTTGACCGAAGCCGACCGAATGCTGATTCTCGCGGCGGTTCGAGCCAAGCTGCCGCGCCACGCGCCGATCGTGATCACCCACGGCACCGACACGATGGTAGAGACCGGGCTTTATTTGAAGAAGAATCTCGAGGGGTTGCAGGTGGCGCTCGTGATGACTGGCGCGATGACGCCGCTGGGTTTTGAGCGCAGCGACGGGCTCCAGAATCTAACGGAAAGTCTGCTGGCCGCACAGATCCTGCCGCCGGGTGTGTATGTATGCATGCACAGCCGGGTGTTCGCTATCGACCGTGTGCGGAAAGATAGAGAACTCGCGCGTTTTGTTGCACTTTGACCCCATATAGGCCTCTCTGAGATCTCGGGCGATAAATCCCTCCGGACAGCCACTAATCGGGTAGCGGCGCCAGAAGTTGGCGGCGCGAACCGATGCCACCTCCGACGTCCTGGCTCACCAGCATGGATTCCTTCGTCGCGGCCTCTTTCGGGCCGCTGGCGGTGATCATCCTGGTCAGCGGGTTAGACGACATCGTGCTGCTCGGAATGTGGTCCGTCTCACTCTGGCGCGGGCGCGGAACAGCACGGCGGGATCCGGAGCCGGAACCAGCGGAAAAGCGGATCGCGATCTTTGTGCCCTTATGGCATGAGCACGCCGTGATCGGTGGCATGCTCGATCACAATGTCCACGCGATCCGGTACTCGAACTTCGATTTCTTCGTCGGCGTGTATCCAAACGACGATATGACGATGTCGGAGATGCGGCTGGCCGAAGCGCGCCATGCGAAGGTGCATATCGCAGTCTGCCCGCACGACGGGCCGACGTCGAAGGCAGACTGCCTCAACTGGATTTACCAGCACATGTTGCTCTACGAGGAAGAGCGGGGCGCGCACTTCGACGTGGTGATGACGCACGACGCCGAGGATCTGATCCATCCGGAGGCGCTGCGAATCGTAAATCGCGAGTGCGAACAGCATGCAATGGTCCAGGTGCCGGTGCTGCCGCTTGCAACGCCGCTGCGCGATTTCGTACATGGAGTTTATATCGACGAGTTCTCGGAGTACCAAATAAAAGACATGCGCGCGCGGGAGTTGCTCGGCGCGTTTCTTCCATCCAACGGCGTGGGAACCGGCTTCCGGCGCGACGCGCTCGATCGGCTCGCAGCTACGTCCCAGAATCGGATCTTCGAGCCTTCGTGCTTGACCGAGGACTACGAGAATGGACTGCGGATTCACCTGCTGGGCGGTAGGCAGCATTTCGTACCGCTCCGGCGCAAGAACGGGATGATGGTGGCCACGCGGGAATATTTCCCGCGGACCATGCGCGGGGCCATCCGCCAGCGCACGCGTTGGATCACCGGAATCTCGCTGCAGTCGTGGGAGCGGAACGGCTGGCGCGGGGGGTTGCGAAATGTCTATTGGTTCTGGCGGGATCGCAAGGGGTTGATCGGCAACCCTGCGAGCCTGGCGACGAACTTGGTTCTTGTTTACGGCGTTCTGACGTGGCTTTACGCACACACGCACGGGCTCGCGTGGGGGCTCGCTGCGCGAACGCCGCACTATCGAGTCTTCGAGTTGACACTCGTGCTGCCGGTGGTGCAAGTCGGGTTTCGGATGGCCTGCGTTGGGCGGTTATACGGCTGGCGGATAGCGCTCGGCGTACCGCTACGCGTGCCGGCTGCAAATGTGATCAACAGCCTTGCCGGGCTTTCGGCCCTGACGCGCTATACGTTTGCGCGTGTGATGGGCCGGCCGCTGCGGTGGATTAAGACCGAACATGCCTATCCGTCGCTCGCGGCGCTTCGCGAGCATAAGCGCAAGCTCGGCGAAATCCTGGTGACGTCGGGCTGGATTACCGAAGAGCAGCTCCAACAGGCGCTGGCGACCCAACCGGAGGGCATCCGTATCGGCGAGCATCTCATGCTGCTGGGCTGCATCAGCGAAACTGACTTGTACGACGCGCTTAGCCTGCAGCAAGGGCTGCCGTCCGGCTATGTCGAGCCGGACCAGGTGCGGCGCAATGCGGTGCGTGCCCTGCCACGGCATTTGACCTCACGGCGGAAGGTGCTGCCCTACCGGATCGATGGCGGAGCGATCTTCCTGGCAAGCACGGAAATCCCCACCGAGGAGGTGACCGGCGAACTTCGCAACTTCACCCGTCTCGAACTGCGGTTTCAGCTCGTCACACCGAGCAATTATCAACAGCTCGAGACGGTTGTGAAGAGATAAGCGGCGATCAGGACTTTTTGCGCCTTTTCTTCGACGGACGCTCGTTTCCCTTGACTCCGGGGCGTTCGCCGGATGCGGTGACGAGTTGCTCGACCGCGGGAATGATCGGAACGATGATCTCCGCGCGGCCTTTCCGCATCTTTTCAAGTTCGTCGCGATTCGACTCGATCCAGGACTTCGGACGGGCCCGACGCGTTTCGATGGCGCGCAGAGCGTCGAGACCCGTGGCGGACACCGCGGCTAACTCGTGGCTGAGCGGAGCGTTCTCACTTGCCAGGAACGAAGCGGCAAAAACAGGCTGAACGGCTTCGTCGTTTGCCTTCCATTCCTCCAGCATACGGCGGGCCTCAGCGATGTCCGCCGGATCGGGCTTGGCGACAATCTTGTCGACGAGATTCGCGAAGTGACGGGCTTCGGCGCTCTCCGGGCGCTCGGCGTCGACGAGGCGGTTGAGCGGCGTCTGCTGAAGGTAGTGGTGGGAATCGCGGAGGTAGCCCTTGCCGGGCTCAGTAGCGTCAGCGAGGATGCGTAACGGCGCGACGGGCGCCGGGCCGGCGATGCGGCGCAGCATCTCGGCATAATTGCCGTTGTGCTGCAAACCGAACGCTTCCAGGCGATAGCCCATCACCGCAAGACGGCGGTACATATCCGCAACATCGGTGATATTGGCCGGGGACCACAACCGTTCCGCGATAGCCGCCAGGCGGGGCCAGATCCGGCTATCGACGGTTTCCGGCGAGACGTATTCGGTCCACATCGCTGCCTCGCCTCCTAGAATTCGGGCTTTCTCGGCGTCGGTCAGGCCGGTGGTTTCGCCGGTGAGCGGGTCGACCTGATAGTGGTGAGCCGCGGTCTGCATGAGGTCGAGGTAATAACCGCTCGACAGAATTCCCTGGAAGCCGAGGCGGCTGGCCTGAGCTAGGGATTTCTGACCGCGCCAACTCTGGATGACGATGTTGCGCGGCAGATCGGGGTTGAGAATCTCGTCCCAGCCTTCCATGTGCTTGCCGTACTTGGCCAGGATGACCTGAATCCGCTTGTTGAAGTAGGCCTGAAGGCCGCGGGAACCATCGAGAGCGTGAGTTTGGATGAAGGACTGAATGGCGGGATTGTTGCGCCACTCCTTGTCATTGACTTCGTCGCCGCCGATGTGAAAGTACTCGTCGGGGAAGAGGCCGGCCATTTCACTCAGAAACGACTCAAGGAAGCGGTAAGTGTCCTCACTGGCAGGGTTCATGAGCGCTTCGAAGCCGCCCCAATGGCGGCCGATTTCGAATGGCCCCGCGCTGGTGGCCAGTTCCGGATAGCCGACGAGCCAGGAAAGCGAGTGGCCCGGCATATCGAACTCGGGTATGACCCGGATGCCGCGCTCGCGGGCATAGGCAACGACGTGGCGGATCTGATTCTGAGTGTAGTAGAGGCCGTCGGAACCCATCTGCTGGAGTCGCGGAAAGTGTTTGCTTTCGACGCGGAAGCCCTGGTCGTCCGAAAGATGCCAGTGGAAGACATTGAGCTTCAGGGCGGCCATGCCGTCGAGGTTGCGGAGGACGACGTCAAGCGGCATGAAATGGCGGGAACAGTCGAGCATCAGGCCGCGCCAGGGGAAGCGGGGCGCGTCGTCGATGGTGACACCCGAGATGGCGAAGCCCTGGGCATCGACTTCGACAAGCTGGAGAAAAGTTTCCATGCCGCGAAGCGCTCCAAGCGCGTTGGGCGCTTGAATGCGGGCCTGATTCGAGTCGACAGTAAGGTGGTAGCTTTCATCCTCGCCGAGGGCCTGAACGGGGAGACCGTCGCTTGACCACGCGATGACGAGAGTGGCCTTCGTGGCGTCAGGTTCGAGGGCAGGATTGAGAGGCATGCCGGTCTGTGCGGCGAGGCGGGTGACAAGGCGTAGAGCGGAGGCGTGGACACGCGGCTCATCGCTGGGGCCGGAGAGCGCGACGCGGAAGCTCTGAGTGATGGCCAAACGGCCGGTGCCCGGAGTCATCTTGGCGGGCAGCGGCATGAGAGTGGGCGCGGCGCAAGCGGGCAGCGCCAGGCAGAGTGCAAGTAGGCAAGGTTTCATGTGAATGAGATTGGGTCGA
>DAIDIH010000358.1 GCA_027459465.1 Bryobacterales bacterium
GGCCCGCAACGTGGCCTTTATCGCCAACCTGATGGAGAGCGGAGTGGACTTCGTGGCCTGCGACATGCCCCAGGCCAACCGGCTGACCATTCACATTCTGGCTGCCGTCGCCGAGCACGAGCGCGAGATGATCTCGCAGCGCACAAAAGCGGCACTAGCTGAGGCCAAGCGCAGAGGGACCAGGCTAGGCAATCCGCAGATCGAAAAAGCTCGGGCGTTGGCAGTGGCCGCGCATCATGCCCACCGGCCCGCGCCGGAAGTGCGGGCGCTCATGGCCGAGTGGCGCAGCCAGGGGAAGACATTGCGGACTATCGCCCGCGACCTCAACCGGCTCAATATCCGTCCGGCCAGGGGCCGCGAATGGTACGCCAGCAGCGTCAGAAATCAGATAACCGCGCTGGATGAAGCCAACCGGCAAGGTGTTCTTTGTCAATGAGCAGTCCTGCGAAAATACAGCGCCGTTTCCCTGCCCTGGTGCCTTGTCTGATTCTGGCCCAGGAACAGCCCCCGCAATCTTGCTTGCAAGATCGAGGCGGCTCTTCGTATATTCGTAGCTTGTTATAGTCATATAGCCGTATAGTCATATATGGAGCCACCATGCACGTTTTAGCGATCATTGGGCAAAAAGGCGGGAGCGGGAAGACCACAACGGCGCTAGGAGTAGCCGTAGAAGCGTGTTTGGCTGGCCGTTCTGTTGCCGTGATCGACCTTGACCCGCAGACGACCGCCGCAAATTGGAGCGACCGGCGAGGCAAGGAAGCGCCTGCTGTTGTCTCCTGTCAGGTTTCCCGATTAGGCCAGGTACTTGAAGCCGCCGCCAAGGGAGGCGCAGACCTAGCCATTATCGACACTCCCGGCAAGAGTACGGACGCACTGATAGCCGCCTCCAAAGCCGCCGGCTTCGTTTTAATGCCCATCCAGCCGCAGCTATACGACATTGAAACGCTTGGGAGCCTCAAGGACGTGTTGACGTTGGCCGGCAATCCCCCCGCCGCCGTATTGGTCAATCGCGCGCCGGTACAGGGGAAACGTCACATTGAAACCCAAGAGGCCGCGACCGCTCAAGGCTTTGCCGTTTGCCCAGTTGTGATCTTTGCCCGCGCCGCGCATGGTGATGCCGGGAACATCGGCCAGAGCGCCACAGAACTGGACGCGAAAGGGAAGGCCGCGCAGGAAATGGCCGAGCTATATTCCTATATTGCTATAGCCATGAAGGAGGGACGCCATGAAGAAAAGCACATTAGCCGCAGGGCTTAACGCCGCCGCAGGGCATACAGCCCCCGCAGTTGTTTCCACTCCTGCACCCGCCACCGGAAGGTCCAAGACACCACCGGCAACCGTGCTTATTGGCGGGCATTTCTCCCCGGAGGTTCGCCGCGCTCTTTTGCTCGTTCAGGCCGAACCGAAGAACACCGGCAGAAACCTCAAGCAACTTCTAGGCGAGGCGATCAACGATCTGTGTGCGAAGTACGGCAAGCCGCAGCCTTACAGCGGCGAAGCATAGGACTATAGAAATATATTGCTATAGGAATATATTTCAGGGAGTCTGAACGCATGGTGAAAAGCAAGGCAGGGAAGCGCGGCGAGGAAGGGCTTGTCCAGGCGGGAGAAATCCCCCTTGTAAAAACACTTGCCAAAAAATTCAAGCCTCCCACTCGCGCACAGCTTGAGCTTGTTGACGCCGCGTTAGCCATCCAATCGGAGCCGGACGCCGCCGAACGCGCCTTTATCGCACGTCAGCTTGTCCTTTGCACTCTTCCACACAGTGACCCCGGCGACAGCTCACCACGATGGATTCGGCGCACGGGCAATAGCGCCCTGCTCATTCAGCCCGGCTGGGATGGTGACAAAGACCGATCCATAGGCTATCCATATGGAACTATCCCCCGGTTGCTTTTGTTTTGGGCCATCACCGAGGCAGTACGGACAAAAAGCCGTCGTCTTATCTTGGGCCGTAGCCTCAACGAGTTTGTCCGTGCCGTTGGCCTCAACCCAAACACTGGGGGAGGGAAGCGCAGCGACAGCAAACGCCTGAAAGACCAAATGCGCCGCTTGTTCCGGTGCCATATTAGTTTTCAGGCGACGGGGGTTGATCTATCGGGCGCACCGGGCGAGGCATGGCGCGATATGGCAGTAGCGCCAGAGGGTGAACTGTGGTGGCATCCTCATCCCGACCAGGCCGCACTTTGGGAGAGCTGGATTCAGCTAGGCGAGAAGTTCTTTAGCGCAGTGATTGCTTCGCCCGTTCCCGTCGATATGCGGGCGCTCCGGGCCTTGAAGCGTTCGCCCTTGGCCCTTGATCTTTACGCGCTGATCTCTTACCGCGCTTTCGTCATTGTGCAAAAGAACCTGCCCCCGCAATTCGTTTCGTGGGAGCAGTTGCGCAGCCAGCTTGGCACCGACTACAGCGACCTCAAGGACTTCAAAAAGGAAGCTAACGCTGCGCTCCGTAAGATTGCGACTGTGTACCCCGGCCTCATCATCACGAAGGCCAAGGGGGGCTTTGCCATTCATGCCAGCCGCCTTGCTGTACCTCAGAAAACACAGTAAACAGCAAAGCTAAAGGGATACGGTGAAACGCCCCCCTTGTTGAAAAGCCCTTCGGATTCTGAAAGTTTTCCACGGTGAAACGCCCCCCTATATACGGTGAAACGCCCCCCTTTTTTGCTGTTTTTATACGGTGAAACGCCCCCCCTTTTAAATAGATAAGATAAATAGACTTTCTAGTAGTTCCTCACCCCGATGCTGTGGATAACTCCAAAGCATCTTCCCCTGCTCCGCTTCGCTATGCAAAAAAGGAGCGCCCTCACGGGCGGTCAGCGAGCTACGCTCGCATACGGTGGGAGGGCGTTGAGCGCCCCTCCCACACCCTCCCCGCCAAAAAACAAAAACCTGCCTGTCTAAGGCCGGGTTGGACTATCTCTTGTGGCCTTCGATAAAACCCTGCTGGAGCGAGCAAGAAACCACCCCAGAGGCGCTCGGAGCACCTGGGGCAGGGAAACCATCGTCCAGATCGTGCTGAACCGTACAGGGGCAAGAGAAAAGAGATTTCGATCCAGCATGGCTCTTGCAACCTCCGGCTGATTTTTCCGCGCGAGCATTTGGCCCGACCGAGCCCCAAAATTTGCGCGTGTTTTTCTTTCTGCGGCACAAACAGAGAAGAGAGCTGCGCGATGGGTATTAACCAGTGGGGATGCAGATTTTCGAGAAAGTGCTCTGGAAGCCTTTGGATGAACAGACTACGAGAGCCATAGTAGGGATAGCGGCGGAATTTGGCCGCTGAAACGGCGAGAGCCTCGGCGGCAACCGAGGCTCTCGCTTCAACTTGGAGGACAACGATGGCTAAATCATCGTCGCCTAACCGTTGGCCTGCTCAGGTAACCGCCTGGGCGAAGGCCGCGTGGGTTGTGGTGAAGGTGGGCGCCGACATCTGGCGCTACTTCCACTCATAACCCGGTAACACTTGCCCCGGTTCGCAGGCTGCAACCTGCGGGCCGGGCTTTATGTTTAGATGGTCGTCCGGTTTGCCTGGCATGTCAATAGCGAAAAATTTCTAGCGTATTCAGATCCCGCATATCTGCGGGTGCCCTCCCTGTCATGGTTTCTAATCAGCCCCACCGGAGCAGTGAGGCAGATGGGCGTGAAGATCTCGGGCCCCCCAGCCGATCATGCGTATACTGGTCATCAGACGTGAGGATGTCTCAATAGCAAGGCGCAAGTTAATGATCAGCTTCATTACCTTGTGGCAGGCCCTGTTCCCGACAGAACAGGGCCTGTTGCTTTTGGCGGTTAGTTCAAGACCTGCTTCAAATCCTTCACCCTGACGATCCATATCCATGGCGTTATGTTCGGTCGTCCTTCTCCAGCTCGCCTTTCTTCCATGTGGCGCGCTACGCGCTGGATATAACTCGGCCAAAGCGCCTGATCGGCACCGTATTCCCAGTGCCGGCCAACATGCCGGCTTTCGGACATTGAACCGTCCGCGCCCAACCGAAACGTGATCATCTCTTCGCCATCTGAAGGAAGCCCATAGAGATTCAATTCCTCCACATGGCACGCCCAGCCGATGCGTTTTTGAAGGTGTGCAATTCGCTTCTGCAAAACCTTCCGCTGTTCAGGCGATGCGCAGGTTGTTAGTTCAAATTCAAGCAACCTCAAGCGCTCCTTAGCCTCAGCAATTGTCACGCTCATGCTCAGTCCCTTTTCTCCTGCCCCTGCACGGTTCAGCAGCTCAGTGCTTCGGTTTCGGTCCTGGTCTCAGTGCGTCAGGCCACTTCTCCGGGAACAGATACTGGAAGTTTTCTTCCATCCCTTCGAGCAGAGATTCGATCACCTGCTTGGCTCTCTTGTCGGTCTGAGCCTTTGCTTCCAATCGTTTTCCGAGAACGATAGCGCGGCGAGTCTCATCAGCCCTAGCCTGCTTGGTTTTGGTGGTAAGAATCTGCTTGGTGCGAGATTCAAGCTGTTTCATCTTCTCCTGAATCGCTTCGATTTTCTTACGCTGTGCAGGACTAAGCCTGTTCAAATCAATGCTGGTAAGATCCACAAATATCTCCAGGTGAGCAAATAGGAAATGCTTCAGGAAGTGTAGTACAATTCTCGCGTGCTAGCGAGATTACTCCCGAACAGCAGTGAGGGCGCACTTCAAGGTTTCTTTCAGAAACCGTGCGCGCCTGCCGCGGGCAGAAGCAAAATCAACAGCAACAGCAAAGGCAGATGCTGATCGCATGGCGATCTATCACCTCAGTGCGGCAGTCGGGTCGAAGGCCAGCGGGCAGAGCGCCGCTGCCAAGTTCGACTACGTGTGCCGCGAGGGCAAGTTCACCAAAGGTGTTGCTGAACTTGCCCATGCCGAGAGCGGCAATATGCCAGCCTGGGCCAAGGAGAATCCGGTTCTATACTGGCAAGCCGCTGACCAGCATGAGCGCGCGAATGGGCGGCTCTTCCAGCAGGTCGAGATTGCTCTCCCGCGCGAGCTGAGGGAGCCCCAGAGAATTGTGCTGGCGGTCGAATTCGCCAAGGCATTAGCCGAAACTCCAGACGGTTCCTTGCCCTATACGGTGGCTGTCCACAGGGGCAAGGGAACGAACCCGCACGCGCACATCGTGCTCAGCGAGCGGGCGCTGGACGGTCACGACCGGACGGCCGAGACATGGTTCAAGCGGGTGGCCTCCGCACCCCGGCAAAAGGGTGAGAGCGACGAGCAGTACCAGGAGCGCCAATCCAAGATCGACTTCAGCAAGGGCGGTGCCCGGAAGAGCATCGCCTTCCAATCGCCGGATTGGATTGGCGAAGTCCGGCAGCAGTGGGCGGAGCGAGCAAATCACGCTCTGGACCAGGCGAAGGTGCAGGAGCGGATTGACCACCGCTCTCACTCCGATCGCGGCCTCCAGGAGCTGCCCACGGTCCACGTCGGCCCGCGTGTGCGGGCCGTGGGCAAGGACGACAGGGCTGCGACGAACGAGGAGATCCGCGCAGCGAACGTGGAGTTGGCCAAGGCCCGCACAGAGCTGGACCTGTTCAGGAAGCAACTCGCCGCAATACTGCGGGAATTCCTAGCCGAGATCCGCGAGCAGTTCAAGCGTGTCCGCGGTCTGCAGCGCCAACTCACGGAACAGCGCGAGAAGTCAGCGGCCGAGGCGCAGAAGCTCCAGGCCGCGGTGGACTGGTTTGTGAAGCACGGTTACAAAAATCCGCTCGAAAGCAGTTTTTACAAAGACAAGCCGGTGCGTGCAAAACGGGATGGTGAGCAGATGGCGGGACGTGTGGGTTTGTCAGAGGCGGACCGGGCCAAGTGGATCGAGAGCGGCCGGGTGATAGCCGATCATCTCGCAGAACCGCAGTACCAAGATCTCAAAACCAAGCACCCACACCAAACCGACGCGTGGTTGCGAAATGCCGCTATGGGTATAACGGTCCACTACAAGTCCCAAGAGCGCGGCCGATCCAAAGGGCATTCCAGGTAGAGCAACGGATTAGAAGGCCGTGGGTTAGGTTAGAGCGCCTGTCTTACAAGCAGGCGCTCTAACCAGGAGCAACTCGGCCCGTTTAAGTGAGGAACGACACCAGACAGAGAAAGCATGGTTCATAGAGCAGCTGATTCGTAATCAGCAGGTCTACCCACCCACCCCCACACAACACTTGTAGCATTCTGGGCAGTGTTTGGCCGGTCCTCTGGCGACGCTAGGCTGTAGCACGAGGCGGGGCTTGGTCTTCACTCCACCACTGTTTCTTGTATTCCAGGTAGTCGGAGTAGGTCTCATAGCGGCGGACCTGACCTGTAGCTGCCCGCTGGCACATCTTGAAGTCGATGTAATTTTCTGGCCAGCCCAGGTCCAATAGAGCAGCCGCACCACGCATCAGCTCGCTTCGCTCTTGCGGGTTCGTGACACAGCAGACATCCATCAGTTTTTCAAAATCGGCAAGGCTCATCAGTGTTTCCCCCCGCTCTTCTTTGCATGAAGTAAATTAGTGAGCACTCGGCGCTGTGTACCTTCCTCAAACCATTTAAGGCAGGTAGCGAGGTCATCAGTCCAAACCTCATTGGGGACAGCAGCCACGGGCTGAAAGATTTCAATGAGCGTTTCGTCTGCAGGGCGCGGCAACAACCACGATGCTACGGTGTAACGAAAGTTCTTCCAGCTACCTGAGGATGGATGCATGTTAACCGCGAGAATATCGAAGTCCACAAAGCTATAGGGCCTAGTCTTGACTGTGACAGACTCGGTTGCCGTGATTGTCGTGTCAGTGCCCGGAAGGGTCTTTGCGGCGGTCCTCACCCCCGTCCGTGTCTTCTGGACTTCAACAACAAACAAAGACCCCTTTTCGTAGTGCTTCGGGTAATAGAGCTTGGGTACACCTTCCTCCAGGCGCTGCAGTTTGACCTGAATGCGCGCTTTCCTCTCGCCTTTCCGCAGCAGTGCATCGTAGGGATAGTCACCGTTTATATCGATACATTGCCAACCAGATTCTGATACGGATGGGCATACTTCATCTACAAAGACAGCTTCTGCGATAATGCCGCGCACGCCTCTCTTGGTCAGGTCAGAAGATCGGCTGATTGCACTCAGAATTGTGTCCGCATCAATATCCCACTCGCGTTCGAGAGGGTGCGGCATCAACCTTCGCAGATGCACTTTGAGAGCCTTGCGGTCTTCCTCAGAGCATTCGTCAATGAGTTTGCTAATTACTGCGAGCGATTCGCTCATTCGTTGGCCGTCCTGGCTGTTCTGGTACGAAGGTTTCGATCTCGGCACGGTTCAACAACACCTTGCCGGCGATCCGAAACACCTGTAGCCGTCCCTTTTTGATGAGCCGAGAAATAGCTTGGCGCGAGACGCCACGAATGCGTGCGGCTTCCGCCTGTGAAACTAGCTCGACCCCGTTTTGAAAATGGGTTGACAATGTAAACCTATTTCGACTACCTTTCTTGGTAGCGAAGCCTTACTATGGCAACAACCGTGTCGTCCAAACCGCAAACCATCTGCCCCCCCAACGAGGCGTTGCTTCTAGCTGCGGCAGAGCTCAGAGCTCACGAACTCCCCCCAGATCATCCGAGTCGATTGGTTCAGAGAGAGCCCTATTTCACGTCTCAGCTGGGCGCTGCATACTGCGGCGATTCACTGGAGATGCTCCAGGCACTTCCGTCTGGAAGCGTCAACCTGGTTGTGACCTCGCCGCCTTATGCATTGCATTTTAAGAAAGCATACGGCAACGAGAACAAAGATCGATACGTCCAGTGGTTCCTGCCCTTTGCAAAAGAGATTCTGCGGGTCCTGAAGGATGACGGCAGCTTCGTTCTGAATATCGGTGGCAGCTACAACAAGGGCACCCCCACACGATCGATCTATCATTTCAAATTACTCATCGCCTTGGTTGAGGAAATCGGGTTTCATCTTGCCCAGGAGTGTTTCTGGTACAACCCGGCGAAGATGCCTGTTCCTGCCGAATGGGTGACAGTGCGCCGCATCCGCGTGCGCGATTCCGTGGAGTACGTATGGTGGCTATCGAAAACGCCGCATCCGAAGGCGTCGAATCTGAATGTCCTTAAAGAGTACAGCGAGGACATGATTCGTCTGAATCGGAACGGGGTCCGCGGTACCGTCAGGCCATCAGGGCACGTCATTCGGGACTCGTTCGATAAGATCCACGCTGGCGGCTCGATCCCACCCAACGTGACGGAAGCTGATTTCGATTTCCCCGAGGCGATGATGAAAATGGGGAACAATGCGGCGAATGATCTCTATACGAAGCGTTGCAAAGAGGAAGGCATCAAGATTCACCCGGCCCGCTTCCCCGCCCTGCTTCCAAAATTCTTTACCAAGTTGCTGACCAATCCCAATGATCTGGTTATCGATCCGTTTGCCGGTTCCCTCACGGCCGCCGCTGTTGCAGAAGAACTCGACCGGCGCTGGATAGCGGGCGAAGCCATCGAAGAGTATCTGAAGGCCGGGACGTTTCGGTTTCAGGAATCTCTACAAAATCCTACCCTCTTCTGAAGTGGCAATTCTCACAGTCTTGGCGGTCTCGGGCTCCTACTTGTAAAGGCAGAGCCCGATTCGGCAACGGCACTCGTAGCCATGAGACACACTCTCAAACTATTTGAGACTGCGATCTATTGCTGAATGCGGTGATGTGCAGGGAATGTAACAACACGCGATTTAGCGGTTTCCGTAGGCTTCTCTGCTTCAGCATAGAGGTTTAGAACACGCGAAACCTCTGCAGGCAGCATGTTCACATCAGCCGCAATTCTTTCTATGGGCATAGGAGAGCCATAGAGCACCTCCGCCATCTTTTTAAGCAGGCGCGGCTTTTCCGGAACGATGGGAATGGGTTCCGTGGTGCGCCACCCTTTCGATGAGAGCTGCATAAAGAGGTAACGATACTGCCGCTCTGAAATGATGCCCAGATCGTAGGCACGCCGGATGAGCGCTTGAATGGAAACCCCCCATTTGGGTTTTAAACGTGCTAGACGCGTTAAAGAAATTGGAGGACGGAGGTCAGATCGAATGCCGGCCTCTGGCATAAGAAATTCAGCCCCATAAGCAAAGGCCTCCTTTTCCAGTTCGGGCGAAAGTCTGCCAAGCTGATTTTTGTGCAATACGAGATGCCCCAGCTCGTGGGCGACATTCATTGCCAAGCGGTCTCCAGGGCAATCTGGAGAAATGACGATCACGGGAATCTCTCCCCTCTCTGTCTGAGCCCAACAACAAAAAGCATCACGGCCTTCGATGGCAGGAATAGCCAGAACCCACACTCCAGCCCCTTCGAGGAGACGAATGAGATTGTGTACCGGTTCCGTCGCTGAGATCCCCAACGCCATGCGTGTTTTCCTGGCAGCGTCTCTCGGATCTCCGTCAAGTGTTCGCAGCGAAACAGGGATGTCTAGACTCTTTGCCATTGAATGCGCCATGCCGAAGACGTGCTCGGCATCGCGCAGTGACTGGGTGATCTCACGTTTGCTGATAGAAGTGCGAGCGCGGAAAAGAAGCGACCCAGCCGAGAGCCAGTTCTCTGGAGGCTTGCTGAAGTACGAAACAGGGAGTTCCGTTCGATACGCGATCTCGGCGATGAGAGAGTCTGCTACGTCTCTGAATTCCCCTTCAATCTGAGCGATTCGACCTTGTGTGACCTTGAGCAGTTCAGCCAATTTTGTCTGCGTAAGCCCCCTGAGCTCACGTGCCTGTTTAATTCTTTCCCCGAAAATCATTCCCTTTTGCCTACTACTAACGGTGTGGAGAGTGGACGGACGTTGTCAAGATCGCCAGAGCCGGGACCTGCGGGCTCGGAAGGCGGAGGAGCAATGCCTTCCGCAGGATGCTTAATTTCCCATTGCCAATAGGCTTCTGCAGTTCGGGCATCACCACTCTTGGGCGCAACAAGATAAAGACGGCTGAATTGCCAAGTGCTGTCGGTGTCCCAGAGGATCACAAGCGCCCGGAGGGTCGGAGCTGGCATATCTGGCGACCAGATAGGCAATTCTTGCTGATAAAACCGTTGACGCTGGCTGCTTTGAGCGGTGGGCAGAACCGAACCCTTGAGTATGCGAAAACGCAGGCCGCGATATTCGAGCGCTAGGCCGTCGAGCATCACCTGCTCAATTTGAAGCGAACCAACCCCATTGTCCTCGTCCTGGCAATCGAAAGCACGGAGACGTACTTTTGTCTTGCACCGGACCAGGTGATTAAAAATGGCCGCAGTCCGTTCGATCCCTTCCCGCTCGATCAACTGCTCGACTTCGGGCAGGGTGACCTCAAACGCCTCATAAACCGCGAACAGCAGAGGCTCCAAAGCAGAGACGACCAGATCGGGATCAGTCTCGCATGTGAATTGGTGAGGAATGGTATTAGCGTCCATTGTTAATAATATTCCACGCGAATTGACAAAACACAAGGAGAATCGTACCGTGTCTGCATGGCCACTTCAAAGCGAACCGCATCGCAGGCGGGCAAGGATCTTCGGAATCCGAAGACTCCTCCAAGAGACCGGGGCCCTATCGCCTCAGATCTTGCCCAAACCCCCAGAAAAAAGAAGTAATTACCGGCCAGCCCCGGTATCCGGGGCTGGCACGCACAGATTTTACGTATAAGCGCAGGAGGTGCTTGTGGCAGAGGAATACTTCATTGAGCAGCGACCGGATAGCCGGTATAACGTCTCGAAGCCCAATGCTGAACGGCCAAGCGTCGTGACGGACACACAGGCCGAAGGCATAGCGTGGGTAAAAGAAACGAACCCGGATGCCACCATCCATGTGGAGCGTGTGCGCGACATTGGGCCAGGCAGGGACAAGTGGCGTCACCTCTAGCATCACCGCCTTCTGTACAAATCTAAACCGACATTTAGAATTTGTACGTGACCGCTTCCCTGCCCCATTTCGTCGCCTACTACCGCGTCTCCACCGACCGCCAGGGCGCTAGCGGCCTTGGTCTCGACGCGCAGCGCCAGGCCGTCGCTCGTCAGGTGAAGGGTGGAGAGCTGGCCGCCGAGTTCACCGAGATCGAGAGCGGACGCCGGCACACAAACCGCCCCCAGCTCCTCGCCGCCCTCGATGAATGCCGCAAGAGCCGCGCCGTGCTGCTAATTGCTCGCCTGGACCGGCTGGCCCGCAACGTGGCCTTTATCGCCAACCTGATGGAGAGCGGAGTGGACTTCGTGGCCTGCGACATGCCCCAGGCCAACCGGCTGACCATTCACATTCTGGCTGCCGTCGCCGAGCACGAG